>JBDSIH010000262.1:0-6148 GCA_039918055.1 Chthoniobacterales bacterium | reverse complement strand
ACTGGTCGCTCCAAGCCGCTCGATATCCGCAGTCTCAAAAAAGGAGAGGGTATCCAGGTCGCGCTTTACGGGATGTTGATTCACGCACTGGGCGTTACTGATGTCACTGCGGGCTATGTCATCCCCGAGCATCCGTTCACTTCCGATCAACTTACTTTGCAAACGATCAATGGGGAGCAGAAGATCTGGCGCACGCTTGCTGATATGCAGGACACGGGAGTTTTCGGCATGCGCCGTGTTGTGCGTGCGGAATACGTGCGTGCCTTGCCGCTGCCGCTTGCGACGCTCCATATACCGGAGGAAACCCTTCAATTGAAATGGGAGCTCACACATTCCACCGATGAGTGATAAAATTTTACCACTGGATGAGGAAAAGCGCCTGGCATTTTCCACCCGCACGGACCGCAGCCTTTCCGTCTATTCGCCCGCAGGCTCGGGAAAAACGCACGCGATTGTGCAGCGCATTCTCGCCCTGTTGCAGCGGGATGATGCGCGCGAAGTGCTGAAAAGTCTCTGCGTCGTGACCTATACCGAACGCGCTGCGAACGAAATGCGCATCCGCACCCGTGCCGCCGCATTGGCCAAAGGTGTTTCAGGAGAGCTTTTGCAAATGCTGGATTCCGCTTTCTTTGGAACGATCCACGCCCTGTGTGCGTCATTGATTCGGCAATATGGATATTTCCTCGGGATTCCCGGCCGCCTTGAAGTGGTGCAATATCTCCAGCCGCACTGGAGGACTTTTCTGACAACGCAACAGGCGGAAAGCGTGATTGATGCATCACAGGAACATCTCAATGAACTTGCCCGTCATGGCTCCATTTTTTCCGTATTGGATATTGTCGCCGCCGGAAAATTGCCTGCGCCGCAGGATGCAGGAAGGCGTCCTGAACTTAATTTCGATGCGTTGCTTTCCCATATTCCCAAGCAGGCGCGTTCGGCGAAAAATGTAGAGCGCGGACGGCAAATCATTCAGGAGTGGATAGAGCGTAATGGTGATGTTACCGGCATCGCGCCGATTCCATCCTACAAGGATGGCGGGAAAAGTTTTGTGGAACTGTGGAATGAAAGTTTCCGTCCCTTGAAGATATGGATCGCACGCACCGCAGCCTGCGCCGCAAACCGGATCGGTCTGGAGTTTCGGCAATATCGCGTAGCGAAAGGCGGAGTCACTTTCGATGATCAGATTCAGCTCGCGGCACTGCTTCTTCAGCACACCGAAGCACGGGAACGCATCCTGAAACGCCGGTGGACGATCATTCTCGATGAAGCGCAGGATACCGATCCTTTCCAGTTCGACATTCTACTACAGCTTGCCGGGGGCAGTCTTGATAATCCGCCTGATGCCGGTCGATTCAGCATGGTGGGCGATCCGCAGCAGTCGATTTATGGAGATCGTGCCGATCTGTCTTTGTATGAGACATTGCACGGCCACTTTTCTCAGCGTGGAGATGATATTGTATTCGACGTTACCTTTCGGTGTTCCCGGAAAGTCATTGATTTTGTAAATCGCGCATTTCCAGAATTGTTAAATGGCGAAAACGAGCAGGCAAAGTATGTGCCATTGGTGCCATTTGCCTCAGCTGCCGAAGGTCTGGTCGCACGTATCACACCGGAAGGCATTGATACGGAGCGTTCTGAATTAAAGAAAGCGCATGATGAAGCCGTCTGGCTCGCGGGCTGGCTTGCTTCGACCGGATATCAACGTCTGGGCGCGCGAAGCTGGGAGCAGGTGGCTATTCTTTGCCCGAGAAATCGCTGGCTTGGAACGATCCATGATGCGCTGACGGCAGCAGGCCTGCGCTCGCAGGTTCACTCCGTGCACGAAACATATGCCGACCGTGCGCCCTATGCATGGCTAGCCGCTCTCCTCACGGTTTTATGCGAGCCCGGTAATGCGTTTGAAGTTGTCGGTGTGCTTCGCGAAGTATTCGGAATTTCCGACGAGGAACTCGCACTCTACAGCAGCGCAGACGCCGGAAGGTTTCATCTGGGTGCAGCGAAAGCAGAGATGGGTGTCATTGCGGAAACCCTGAATTTATTAAATCAACTGCGCACGGAAATCATGAAGCTGCCATTGCGAAAAGCGGTGGATGTTATCCTGCAGCGGATTCATTTGCGTGATCGATTGTTAAGTGTGCGCGATCAAAGTCCGGAAGATGTGGATAGCGCCCTGCATCACCTTTTACAGGAAGCTTCCGTGGCGGAAAAAAACAGAAGCTTGTTTCCGGAATTCGCTCAATTTTTAAGGAATCTTCTGGAAAACAGTGTGCAGACGACTCCGCCGCATCGCGACGCGATTCAGCTTCTCAACAGTAAAAAAGCCAAGGGTGGGGAATGGGACGTGGTGATCGTGCCGTATCTCTGGCGCCGCAGCCGCACCACGCGGGAAAGCTCGGTGATTTCTTCGCGTCTCCTTGATGACCTGGATGATGAAACGATGCAGATGCAGGAAAGACAGGAGTGGATACGGCTGTTATATGTCACGATGACCCGCGCCCGGCATTCCCTTTTTCTTGTGGAGGATGCCGTGCTTTTCAGGCCGAAAAAATCCACCGGCAAAACCGTTTCGTTTGGCGAGTTACTCGGTGATGCTGTTTTGAATGAAGTGGGCATCTGCGACGTGCTGCCTCCTGTGGCGAAAGATGCCTTGCAAACTCATGAAGCAGTAGCACAGACATCGGAGCTTCCTTTCGTGGATGTCGATATCTTTGAGAAGGCGCGGAAGGCTTCGGAAAGCATCGTAAGAAAAACACTTCCTCACGCTCTTGCTTCACATGCGCTACCGGAAGATCCCGAACTTCAGATCGAAAGTCAGGATGAGGAGTTTCGTCCCGTTTCCACACACGCCATCCAGGGTGTGGCTTATGGAACATGGTGGCACGAGGTCATGCACTGGATGCCATGGCGGGATCAAGCCGCATGGCAGGGCTATTTTGACCGCACGCTTATTCAATGTCCCATGAAGGATCGCGCCATCGGGGAATGGCAAAAGTTTTTGACCTCTCCACTGGTGGATTTATTTTCCGCTGACGGGGTGATTATTCATCCGGAGTTTCCGTTTATCTGGAAGCGGGCAGAAAACCAGTGCCTGGAGGGAATCATGGATATGGCAATCTGGCATCCCGGGGAGCGGCGCTGGACGCTTATCGACTGGAAAACGGATCGGGATACGACTGAGAGCGATCTTCTTGGCCGCTACAGTCCGCAGATCGAAGCCTATAGCCAGGCTTTGCAGGCCGCCACGGGAGCGGAAGTGCGGGGAGGACTGTACTCCACGGTACTTGGAGCATGGCTTCCTCTTTAGTTTGATTTAGCGTGTGCTTTTTTCGCTTTTGCGCTTATCTCCCTCGAGTTGTATAATTTGTAAAATGACCGGGCGTAAAATAGCTGTAGCCTCGACCTTCTCCCCCCGATTTCTTTCGGTGCTGGGTGAGGCTGCCCGTTTTTCCAAAAATCTCGATGGCGTGCTGCATATTATCCATGCCGCTTCGCACAGCGAAGAGAAGGAAATCCGGTTTCGTGAGGCTTTTGCCGCCCTTGGTTTACCTGCGGATACGGTCATTTACTGGTCGGATGCTCCACGCCCTCTGGAAGCTATCCTTACGATTCTTGAGGAACAGAAAATTGAAACGCTGATTGCCGGTGCTTTGGAACGTGAGCCGGAACACCGGAATTTTACGGGGAATGTGGCGCGGGATCTTCTCCTGAAATGTCCCTGTGATCTGGTTCTCCTCACACACCCCAGGCAGGAATTGGAATCCATTGCCCGCATAGTTATGGTCGTTGATCTCATTGATGTTGATGAGAAATGGATAAAAGCTGCTCTTGAGGTTTGCCGCCGGGAAGGTTCACCTCTTTTAAATGTGATTTCGATTGTTACGCCTTTTGATCGATTCCGGGAGGATATGCCCACGGATTCAACGGGGGAACTAGAAGCCCGACTGGAAGAACTCCTCGAAAAAGCGGGAAATTACGACGGCGAGATGGATTGCCGCATCGTTCGTTCCAATACTGGCTTTAATGCCTGTGAGGTTATTCAGGCTTTGGAGCCGGATCTGCTTCTTGCAAGACGGGGGATGAGTGACTCTGAGCTACTTCTTCCAAGGCACATGGATTGGCTTCCCCAGGTTATTCCGGCCAATGCGGTGATTTTCCGCAGTTAGCAGTTAGGTATTGGCGCTTTGCGCTATCATCACTTGTCAAACCTGCGGGTATCTGCGAAATTAAGCGCAGAATCTTTTCCTTCAATGCCGATCCTAAGTCCTGAATCCTGGTATCTCCGAAAATACGGCGATAACGAAACTTTTGGTCCTGTTCATTTTAATAAAATCAAGGAATGGGCGGAGTCTGCTCAGGTCGCTCCACACGACATGGTTTCCGAAGACGCCAAGGTGTGGACGAAAGCGCCGATGATTCCGGAATTGGAAATGGACTGGCTCGTTCAGCTTAGTGATGAGAGCTATTACGGTCCGACTACCATCGAGGCGCTTCTTGAGTTTCTCCAGCTTGGGGAAATCACATCCGATACGCTTTTGATTAATTGCACGAATGCGAAACAGATGCTCTTCGGTAAAGCGGATTTTTATCCGAGTAGTAATGCTCCCAATGCGGATCTTCGCTCACCGCAAAAAAGAAGCATACGTCACAACCTTCAGCAGAGAATTCGCGATCTCGAATTGACGCTTGTCGAAAAGAACCGCCAGCTTCAGATGGCGGAAGATAAAATCCTGAAACTCGAAGCACAGCTTCGCGAGTGATTAGCGTAGAAATAGATTTACTGCTCCTGGTGCTCTGACTCGGCGGAAAGATTTTCCAGAGCGGGAAGATTATACTGCTCCCGGATATTGTCTTTCAGCCGCTCGATGAGCGCAGGATCAAGGTAGATCACGCCGGGATCGTCTTCAAACTCGATGCGGTAATATCCATCGATTGGAAATTTAAGAGCGGCGACAAGATCCTGAAGGCTGGCAATGGGTTTTCCATTCACGCTCTTGACGATCAGGTTGCTTAATCCTTCATAGCCATAAGCGGCTTCATTGGGCAGAACCTGATTCAGGATAACAATTTTACCATGGCCAGGCGGGAAAAGTTCCTGCTGATAGCGGTCATAATAAAGTAACTTCTCCGGCGCTTCACGCAGCCAGTTTTTTCCCCATTCGCGAAGGTAATCGCGCGACAACTCCTGAAAAACAAGCCCGCCGAGAATATAGTAGGGCGGTGCTGTATCGGTAGAGTAAGGCTCACTGACCATTTTATGCAGGTCGCGGGGTTCCACTTTCACGGAAATATCCTGCGATTTTCCATCGCGATAAACCGTAAAGGGAATCATCTGTCCTGATGTCGCTTCAGCAGAGGTAATATAGCTGAAGGGAATCAATCCGTAGAGCGGGTGATTAAAATTTCCATCGGCATCCAGTTGTTTGCCATCGACGGCGAGAATAACGTCACCTTTTTTGATTCCGGCAGTATCGGCGGGTCCGCCAGCGATCACATTACTGACATAGACACCACGATTTGCGAGATCGTTGCCAAGCCCAAGATATTTCCGAAACTGCGAATCACGCAGAGGGGCGAAGGATAATTCTGCGCGGGGAAAGGATTTGTAGGATCCACTCTCCAACGTTTTCAGGAAGTGGGCGATAATCGGTGAGGGGATCAGGTCAATATACTGTGAGCGGCTGTCATAACGCATCAGCAGGCCGATCAACTTTCCATTACGTACCGCGGGGAGCACATAGCTGTTATCGCGATATTGAAGGGGGAGGCTCATGCGGAACAGCAGCAGGGAAACATCATCCTGCAAATACGGGCCTACACTGATTGAGGTGATGGTTCCCGGAGTCGCGGCCACACTGCCGTTATGCTCAAGCTGGAGAATCTCTGCGATATCTCCGAGCTTTGCATTCATATCCACACCCAGGGGTTTGCTGTCTTTGAGAAAATCCGCATCGAGAGGTTTTAGCAGCGCCAGATTCCCATCATAATCGACAAGCGCCACGTTCGCCTGACAGCGCTTTGCGCCGGTGGAATCTTCGAGTTCTACGTAATTGTGATTGGCTATCAATTCCGCAGTAACAATCACATAGCCGCCTTCGACACTCGTTCCCACGCCTCTGCGGGTGTAGGCATTCTGCTTTTTCCACGGCGT
>JBDSIH010000261.1:0-2903 GCA_039918055.1 Chthoniobacterales bacterium | reverse complement strand
GAGGATCCAGACCGCATCGACGAAGTGCCAATACATGCCCACGTTATCCAGTGCTATGTGGCGTTGCTGCGTGAAGCAACCCGTGAAGACCTGGCGGAGAAGGCACCAGATAAGCAGCAGCAAGCCCACAAAAACGTGCATTCCGTGAAAACCCGTCGTCACGAAAAAGCAGGAACCATAAATGCCGAAGGTATCGAACCACAGGCCTTCATGATGGAGATGGGCCCACTCCCATGCCTGCACGCTAAGGAAGACCGCACCCAGAATAATCGTGACGATCAAAGGCAGGATGCCGGATTTTCCTTTTTTCTTAACGGCGACTTCCACCATGTGAAAGGTGAAGGAGCTGCTGATCAGGATAATGGAGTTCACAATCATTACCCAGTTCAGAGTCGTGGGCGGAAATTTAAGACCGATGTCCGGAGCTTCAGATGGCGGCCAGTCTCCCGGATGCCCGATACGCAAAACGGTGTAAGCGATAATCAGCCCCGCAAAAAGCATGGCTTCGGAAATCAGGAACATAATCATGCCAAACTTCGCCGTGGAGGGCGATGCGCCATGAGAGTCATCGTGTGTTAATTCAGCGGTGGTCATATACAGTCAGTGTGGTTCAGTAGGCTTGGGCTGGTCCGCGCAGGAGCATGAGAATAATCACCAGGCTCGACAGAGCGAGCGCAAAAATGACGAGGCCGATGAGCAGGCGAATATTTTTCTTCCGGATTTCATCGTCTTTCATTTACCAGATGCGGGTTAATACCATCAGCCCCAGTAATAGGGGCAGATAGAGAATGGATGCAAAAAACAGTAATCGTGCGGTGCCACGGTTGCGCGCCAGGCTGAACCGGACGGCGAAGGCGCTGAATGCCACGCCTAGGATGAAGGCTCCGAAGAAATAAACCGGTGAGTTTACCCGTATCAGACCAGGCAGCAAACTGGTCGCCAGCAGCGCCAGAGAATACATGACTGCCTGACGCGCTGTCGAAATACCCTCATCGTCTCCAATGGTAAGCATCCGAAACCCGGCGGCGGCGTAGTCATCCCGATACATCCATGCAATGGCCAGGAAGTGGGGCATCTGCCACAGAAAGAGAATCGCAAAGAGCAGCCACGCTTCGAGTGTTAAACCATTACCCGCAGCTGTCCAGCCGATCACGGGAGGAATGGCTCCGGGTATCGCACCGACGATCGTATTCAGCGAGGTGAGACGCTTCAGCGGGGTGTAGACAAAAAGATAACTTCCGACCGTCAAAGCTGCGAGAAAGGATGTTAGAAAATTTGTGATGACCGCCAGAAGAACGACGCCTGCGACAGAAAGAAAAATTCCGAGATACAGTGCATCCTGTGCGTGAAGACGGCCCGTGGGCAGAGGGCGATTGCTGGTGCGTTTCATTTTCGCATCGAGCTCACGTTCCCACCATTGATTAAGCGCCGCCGCGCCGCAGGCACTAAGTGCGGTACCCAGCAGCGTGCCGCCCAGCAGCAGGTAATCAATCGGTCCCTGCACGCCCATGAGAAAGCCCACCAGCGTTGTGATCAGGACAAGAAAAGAAAGCCGCGCTTTAACAAGCGTGGAAAGATCGGATAACAGGGACTCAGCCTGGTTTTGCTGCAGCGATTCGGCTTTCATGCAGGAAGGTTTATCATGTCCGGATGCGTATTTTCATGCAACACCGGAGCTGCATGAGATGCACAAAAAAGGCGAAAAGTCAGTATACCGCCCAAAAGCAAAAGAAGGGCGCCCAGCCCCATGTGCGCAGTTGCGATATCCGCCGCCTTTTGAGACCAGATGGTCCAGGCTCCGAGGGCAATCTGACAGAAAATCAAAAAAATCCATCCCAACGCCCACCCTCTGATGACTCCCGGTGCGGCATTTGGACGAAATGCAAGGAAAGTGAAAACCCCAATAGCGAGCGTAACGAGAAGCGCATTAATGCGATGCGCCATCTGCAAACCGATTTGCAACGGATTAGTGGGCATTTCAGAATGGGAAAGTCGCTGCTGATTAATCTGCGCGAGACTTACTGCATCCATGGGCGGCCACCATTTTCCATAAGCGAGGGGAAAGTCGGGAATGGAAAGACCCGCATGCGCATGCCTCATGGTCGCCCCCACCGTCAGTTGCAGGAAAATAAGAATAGTTGCCGCCAGCGCCCAATTTTTGAGGCGTTCATCGAAGGAAAAATCCATCCATTTTTTCCGAATAAATGACGCACTGGTAATGACAAAAAGAATGCCGATCAACAGGAAAAAAGCCTGTGCCAGCATACCGTGAAAAATTCCGACTTCATTTTTTATAAGAGTGACGCGCAAACCGCCCAGCACACCCTGAACGGATACGGAAACCGTTGCGATGACACCCAGCACCTTTACCCAGCGCCGGGGTTCCACGATAAATAGCCATATCGTGAGAATAACGGTAAGCATGCCGACCGTAGATGCCACGAGCCGATGAACATGTTCATAAAAAACTCCTCCCACCCAGCGTGAGATGGGAAAGAAAAACATATTATACCCATACGTGGTTGGCCAGTCAGGCACGGCCATTCCGGCTTCCTTGGATGTCACAAGTCCTCCGAGAAAAATCAGGGCGGCTGTCGTGAGAAGAACGATTCCGCAGTACCAATGCACGGCGTGTCTTCCGAGTGTTAATGTTCCGGAAGCCCTCATCCGGTTATTATCCCTTAGTGGGCCTCGAGGTGCACGCCTTCCGGCGCTGGCTCATTCTGCGGAAGATAATCCTGCTCCATGCCGGGAACACTGTATTCATACGGGCCATGGTAAACAGTCGGAATGACATCAAAATTTCCATGTACCGGCGGTGACGGCAGCGTCCATTCCAGCGTGGTGGAATGCCATGGATTATTGGGAGCTTTAGGTCCGTAGATCAGGCTGTAAACCACGTT
>JBDSIH010000260.1:0-3206 GCA_039918055.1 Chthoniobacterales bacterium | reverse complement strand
GACGTCGTTAATTTTTAAAAATCTGAAAGCAGGAACGGCTCTTCCTTAACAGGGAGAACCGTTCCTGTATTTTCAGGGTTAGTGGTAAAATGGCGATATTTCGCCCGGCTCGCGGTAGCCGATACTGCGATTCGTCGGTTTACTCGGCAATTGCACAGTAATAATTACACATGCCCATACAAAACGATGTTATTGAGATTGAAGGAAAGATAGTCGCCGTTCTGGCTGGCACCATGTTCCATGTCGAACTTGCCAATCAGCACCGCGTTCTAGCTCACATTTCGGGAAAAATGAGAAAACGCTTCATCCGATTGACTGCTGGTGATCGCGTAAAACTGGAAATGTCCCCTTACGATCTGAATAAAGCACGTATTGTTTATCGTCTCGGTTGACAACATCCCTTTCGTGGAGAACTTTCCTCCTTTAATTCTTCAGACAATTTTAGGTAAACCCCTTCCCATTTAACACCATGTTTCAATCCCGCATTCCTACTAACCGCATCAACTGGAAGACCAGCATCTTCCTTATGGGAACACTCGCCCTCACTTTGACGGCGGTTCCTCTTTACTTGTGGAAGTTCGGCGTGGATTGGGTGCAGGTGACCATGTTTTCGATTTTCTTCATATCGACCGGCTTCAGCATTACTCTTGGCTATCATCGGCTTTTCTCCCATCGCACATTTAGCGCGCATTGGAGCGTTCGTCTTTTCACGCTGATTTTCGGCGCTGCCGCTTTTGAAAATTCCGTGCTGCTGTGGTGCTCCGAGCATCGCCGCCACCACAAACACGTGGATCACGAGGAAGATCCTTACGACATTTCAAAAGGCTTCTTCCATGCCCATATCGGATGGCTCCTCTTCAAGCTTCAGCCCGACCCTCCATTTGATAACGTGGCCGATCTTCAGAAAGATCCGCTTATCCTCTGGCAGGATAAACATATTTACCTCCTTGGTGCAGTCGTCAGCTTCGTAATTCCCGCCCTTATCGGTGGATTGTGGAATGGCTGGGTCGGCGCCCTTGGCGGCTTCCTCCTTGCCGGTGTAGCCCGCGTGACCTGCGTGCAGCACATGACTTTTTGCATTAACTCTATGTGCCATACCCTTGGCGATCAACCTTACTCCAGCCGTTGCTCCGCACGGGATAGCTGGCTCATGGCGCTCGTGACCTTTGGTGAGGGCTATCATAACTACCATCACGAATTTCAGTATGATTACCGAAATGGCGTAAAGCCCTGGCACTTTGATCCGACGAAATGGACAATCTGGCTTCTGCATAAAGTCGGCCTTACCGACAATCTCCGCCGCGTATCTGACGATAAAATCCTCGCCGCGCAAAACCGCGAACAGGCACGTCGTCGTGGTCAGGACATTGCACACGAAGAGCAGGAAAGCGAAGATATGGGCATCCACGTGCTCACCAGCGCTTCGGACAGGCCTCCCACCACTTAGAGACCGTTTCCGCCGGCAAGTCTAATCCCGTTTCCGGCATTTCCGGAAACGGCTATTCAGAAATTCGGATTTTCTGAAAAGTCCCGTATGGTTCTGGTTTTCAAATCCGAACTCCTTTGCTACCTATCTAATTGTGAAATTTGTTATTCGCATTGCCATGGTAGTGATTTGCTGCGGAACAGCCGGCAAAGCATTCGCCGGGGAAATCGCAGCAGAGTTAAGTGCGGCGCAATTGAGCGATCTTAAACAGGGGCAGCTCATTTTTATAACCAAGGATATTCCCGAATCCCCCTGGCCGAAAGTGCGGGCTTATCGCCTAATCCACGCCTCGCCGGAAGAAGTTACCGCCGTATTCTTTAATTACCAGAACTCGCCGCAATTTATTCCAAACGTCAAAACGGCACATATCAGCAAACAGAATTCTGCCAACGAAGCGGAGATCGACTACGCTCTTCATGTGCCACTGATGAGCGACGAACACTACCGCACGCGGAATACCGTATCCGTGAATCCCCAGGGAATGTATCGTGTGGATTGGACACTGCTCAAAGCGATGCGCACCAAATCCTCCGTAGGCCACATGCGGGTAGAGCCCTTTGAAAGCAATGCCCTAATGTCCTACTGCAGCACCACTATTCCCGGATCCAGCATCGCTTTCCTGCTTAAAAAACCAGCTATGGGTCAGGTAAAAGATACCGTGGAGGCCATTGCCAAACAGGTGGAAAAGGAAAAAAATACACAACCCCAGGCACTTGCCAAAGAAGTTATCCTACTTCGCGCGGCCCTTCCTTCGCAGGAAGCTGACCCAAAGCCCAGTGCATCTGACACACCTGTTTCAACCCCCTCTCCCTGATTTTGAAGATATTTTCACTTGTGTAAGATAATTAAATTGAAGTAGTTTTAACGCTGCGATGAAACCCTCCGTTATTGTATTTTGTATTTTAGCCGCTGTTTCGATTGCCCAGGCGGATATCCAGCAACCGCCCGCTTCGGATTATGGCCCAACCCGTAAACTGGGTCGTGGTTTCAGCAATCTGGCTTTTGGCATAACCGAGCTGCCCGTTACTCTTGTTGAAGTAAACTACTCGGAAGGCAACTCCGCCATGTGGAGTTACGGCCTTTCCCGCGGCATTGGCCGCACTTTAGCGCGTATGGGTTATGGCGTGTATGAAATAGCGCTATTTCCATTCCCTACACACAACGGAAAATATACTCCTCCTTATCGCAGCAGTATTCCCTGGATCAATTCAGGATACGCGGAATTTCCTCCTGAGCTCGGATTCGAGACCCGTTATCAATATACGCGCTCTTATCCCCGCGATCTTTGATCGCCTCTTCGAAATAGTAAACGCCTAAGCGTTCGGAGCCTTGTCATCCGAAATCAAATCGTCGCATTCATTGTGCCGCTTGTAGTTTGATACAAACTCCGAACGGAATTTATCAAAGCTTCCCTTCTCCAACGCTGCGCGAATTGTCTGCATTAACTGCAGATAGAAGTACAGATTGTGAATGGAAACAAGCCTCACTCCTAGAATCTCATTGGCTTTGAGAAAGTGACGAATCGCCCCACGCAGGAAATAACGACACGCATAGCAGCCACACCCCGCTTCGATCGGTCCGGCATCTTCTGCATACAAGGCGTTCTTGAGGTTTAAAGTTCCTTGCGCCGTAAAAGCCATTCCGTGTCGTGCAAGTCGAGTGGGCAGTACACAGTCAAACATATCAATTCCCCGCGCCACCATTTCTACGATCTGCGGAG
>JBDSIH010000259.1:0-3624 GCA_039918055.1 Chthoniobacterales bacterium | reverse complement strand
CATAACAGATCGTGGATCCCACGAAGGTAAAATCCATTTTACGCAGAGCCTTGCTCATTGCATCGCTGATCTCCGTGGAAACAGTAACCTCGTCAATTTTTCGAAACTTGTTTCGGATGGGTTTTCCATTTACGAAACTCCACAAAAAATCGGAAAACTTTTTCAGATCGCCATTGAAGTGCTTATTCAGTGCTTTGGTATTGCGAATTACGCCACGGACTTTGAGACGATTGCGGATGATGCCGGGATTCAGTAATGCTTTTTCAATTTTTGCATCCGTCCAGCGCGTGAGTTTTTTAGGATCAAAATTATCAAAAATCCTGTGGTAATTTTCGCGTTTGTGAAGAACGGTTCTCCAGCTTAGACCTGCCTGCGCGCCTTCAAGATTCAGCATCGCGAAAAGCTTCTGGCCGTCGTATTCCGGCACACCCCATTCCTCATCATGGTATTTCACATATAGAGCATCATCGGGCGGACACCAACCGCAGCGAACGGTAGATTTTGTTTTTTTCATGTAGTCTAGAGATGAATCATCCAGTTGAATTCAACGATTTGTCCCGATGGAACGGCGAGGTAATTCTGCGCGGGCTGCACATTGCGGCTTAACCAGGAAAACAAACTTCTGCGCCAGGTGGACATTGCATGGCCCGAGCCTTCATAGATGACTTCGCGGAAGAGGACGTAAAAAGTATTTTCGGCATCGGAGAGGAGGTGACCGTCGACTTTTTTATTCGCTTCCTCCATCAGGAATGGCGCATCGGGTATCACCATGTACCCGTAGGTGGCCTGAACATGGGAGACATTACTTTCAAATTCTTTGACATTCAGGGAGTAGAGCGGTGCACGTGCGCTTGCCCATACGCTTTCCAAAGTGAGGATAACCACCTTTTCGTGTAATGCACCTGTTCTTCGCAGGTGTTCTTTAGCAACGGCTACGGCAAGAATGCCGTCTGATCTTCGGGCAACAAAGACGATGGTTCCTGGAACACGGGGGATGGATTCCTTGGTCAGCCATTTTGCAAATTCGTCAGGCGGGCTTCCTTTGGTAATAATTTCCTTACGGATAAGGCGGCGGCCCAGTTTCCACGTGGTCATAATGGATATCATTCCGATACCGAGAATCACGGGGACATAGCCGCCCGTCTCCAGCTTTCCGAGGCAGGAAATTAAAAAGCCGAACTCGATCACGAAAAAGAATCCGCACAAAGCAAGAACGGGGGCAAGTTTCAACCCCTTCGTGCAATGCAGTACGAAGCCGAATCCAATCGTCGTGCAGATCATGGTACCGGTAACGGCAAGTCCATACGCGCCGGCCAGCGCATCGCTCGAACGGAAGGTAATGACGAGGAAGAGGCAGACAGCGGCTAGGATCCAGTTTACCGCGGGCATGTAAATCTGCCCCCGGGTGGACGAACTGGTGTGGAATACCGCAAAGCGGGGAAAGTAATTCAGATCGATCGCCTGGCTGGTCAGCGAGAAAATCCCGCTGATGAGCGCCTGAGATGCGATGACCGTAGTGACGGTGGCAAGTATGACCATGCTGATCCGCATGGGGCCAGTCGGCGTGAGCATGTAAAAGAGATTGGGATTCGTATGCAGCGCGGGATTCAGGATGACTGCCGCTGCCTGTCCCAGGTAATTCAGCATTAGCCCCGGCAAGGCGATGGTATGCCATGCGAGCGCGATTGCCGGGCGCCCGAAGTGGCCTAGGTCAGCGTAGAGTGCTTCCGCTCCTGTTACGGCCAGCACGACCGCACCAAGCACGATCACGGCAAGATGTGGGTGTGCTATTATGAAGAAAACGCCATTCCAAGGCAGCAGCGCGGCGAGAACCTGAGGAGCGTGGATGATCTGGTATGCTCCCATCAGGCCGATGCAGATAAACCAAATGAGCATGATGTAGCCAAAAAGAGCGCCCAGTTTTCCTGTGCCGAAACGCTGCACGCTGAATAGACCAATAAGAATGACAACGGTGATGGGAATGACCCACTCCGCCAGACTCGGATCGATAGTCTGCAACCCGCTTACGGCACTCAGGACGGAAATGGCAGGTGTGATGGTGCCATCTCCATAAAGCAGCGCAGCACCAATGAGCAGGGTTAGCGAAAGCGGAGTCCAGATGGAACGCGGGAGTTTTGCTTTCCGGATAATCGCATAGAGGGCGAAAATCCCTCCTTCGCCATGGTAGTCAGTACGCATTACCAGAAAAACATATTTCACAGTCACGATGGAGATGAGCGCCCAGACGATCAGGGAGGCGAGAGAGATTATTTCGCTGGTATTTCCCTGAGAGATTGTCTGCAGGGCCGTGCTGAAAGCGTAGAGCGGACTCGTGCCAATATCGCCGAAAACCACGCCGAGTGCGGCGATGGTCATAGCTGCCATTTTTGTCTTTTTGGTGCTATCTTCTGTCATGACCGGCATCCATGAATTTTGCCTGGCTGTAAATTATGTTAGTCGGGCATGCGAGGCTGACATTGGCGTAGCGAATATCATCCGTGATTTCCTTTCCGAACCAGGGTGGTGCCTTGAAGGCGACCATGGCGAGGTGACTGGAAAATTCGACTTCTGCAATCTTCAGGCCTTCGTGGCGGCCGTGAAAAAAATCCAACTCAATGGTAAGTTCGCCATAAGGAATGAGATAGCGCGTTTTGGAGATATGCCGATCACTTGTCATTGGCCAGAGCGCATCGAACTGTGTTTTTGTCAGCGTAATTTCCCTTTCCTCATGATCAGCCTGGCGACCACGCTTTATGGTGAGAAAGTAATTCTTTCCCGCGCTTCGCAGGCGAACGACGGTTGGCGGGTCAGTAATGTAGCCCTGCGTGACTTTTAATTTTTCGAAGGGCTTCAGGTTTGGAAATTCCTCGATCAGGAAGCGGCGCTCGATTTCCCGACCTTGATTGGCAGCAGGGTTCATAGGTGCGATTGTGAAAAGTCAGGGAGGTGTTTGGTTTCCATTTCCTGCGTCGAAATAAGTGGTGGTGCCGATGCTGCTTGTTTTGAGGTATTGATGCCAGCCGGTTTCTTTACTTTTTGCTTCCAGCTTCTTTTCATTTACGGGTGGGGATTTGGAAGGAGTTATCAGGGATTCCTCCAATACGCGACCATCCATTTTTTGCGGAGATGCGATATTCAGTATATGCAGGATGGTGGGTGCAACATCCGTATTTCCTGAAGGCAGGGTATCGATAAATTCCTTACGGAAGTCAGGGCCTGCGGCGATCAGCGTATTATGCATATCATAGGGACTGAGCGAGCCATGCATGCCCTGGCCTGCGGTCCGGGTACTCGCCGCACTGGCATCCATAAAAACGGCACCTTTTACGCCCGAAGCATTGGCGGTATCGGACCAGCGAAGAGCCAGGACAATATCCGGCGCTTCCGGCGAGGCGAGGTGTGCTGTTTTTAACGAAAACGTTCCCTGCAAATTCTCTCCGGAGAAAATAACGCCGCTGTATTTGCACTTCTGGAGAAAAACGACGAGCCGCTGAACAGTATCCTTGTCATGACCCGTCACATAAAAAAAGACACTTGCTCCGTTTCCGACAATGAGGATATCGCCCGGTTCAGGCTTTTTCAGAAATTTTCGATAGGCTTTAAATCCTGCTTCAGAAAGTAAGG
>JBDSIH010000258.1:0-12722 GCA_039918055.1 Chthoniobacterales bacterium | reverse complement strand
CGGACAAACCCGGAGGCGGAGGAATATAAAAGCGCGTCCGCATTTGCGGCGAAAATGGTGCAGCGGAATTACATGATTATTACCGGTGGGGGGGACGGCATCATGGGGGGCGCACAGGAAGGGGCTGGCGCGGAGAACAGCTTCGGCCTGAATATCCGCCTCCCTTTTGAGCAGCCTGCCAACACAACCATTCTTAACGATCCGAAACTGATTCAGTTTCGCTATTTCTTCACGCGTAAATTAAATTTTGTAAAGGATACCGACGCTTTTGCGATGTTCCCGGGAGGATTTGGGACACAGGATGAGAGTTTCGAGGTGCTGACATTAATGCAGACCGGTAAGGCGCTTATTGCACCTATCCTTTTTATTGATAAACCTGGCGGTTACTACTGGGAGACATGGCGTCGATTTTTGTGTAACGATCTGCTCACGCAGGGGCTGGTCTCTGAATCGGATTTTAACCTTTTCACAGTGACCAATAATATCGATGAAGCCATCGCGGAGATTGAAAAATTCTACAGCAATTTTCATTCCTATCGCTGGGTGCGTGATAAAATGGTGATCCGCCTTCAGCACCGTATATCCGCAGCCGCGCTTCTGGACATTAACCACCGGTTTGAAAATATTCTGATCGAGGGGGGAATTGCACAAATGGGCGCACTTGCGGAGGAGACGGATGTGCCCGAACTTGCGCAGATGCCGAGGGTTGTTTTGACACCACACAAGCGCGACTTCGGCCTGCTCCGGCTTTTGATCGATGCGCTTAATGACGCGGAATCGGCATAGGTAAGAGAAAGCCTACATGTGTGAGAATGCTGGAAATTCTCTGGCTTTTTATAAAAAAAACTCCAGCATCGGGGGTTCCGATTAATTATAAAAATACATACTATGAGCTCTACTATACCTTTGATTTCTTCCGGTGTTGCCGGTCCTTTGGGAGTAATTCACCTTCCACGTCTTTGGCAGAAAGTTTCCCTCGAAGCGCGTGGCAAACTGGCATCAGGCTATCCCGGTTGCGGCAATGGCTACGACCAGATGGTCCTCGACGGTCTTGGTCTTGATAAAGCAGCAACGCTTGCTTTCATCAAGGAAAGCCGCCCGACCTATCCTCAGTTCGAAGCATGGATTAAAAAACAGGACGGCGTAAAACTGGATAAAGATACTGTTTCCAAGCTCAACGCTTCCATCGTCGGCTACAACCACGATGATGACACCCGTAAAGGCATTCTTTCCGCTTCCGGAATCGAAGACAACGGCACGATCCTCGATGCTGTTAACCTGAACAATATCGACGATTGGCAGGAATTCCACAAAGCAGAATTAGCTTAGTGTTTCCGCTTAATGCGGAAGCATCGAAAGGTGCTTCCGCGTTGGGCTTTTCTTTATGCGCGATTTCTTCGCGCCCGCTGCATAAATCATATCAGCGAATACCACGCCCGCTCGGGCTGGAATAAAAATGGAGCCGACGACGAGACTCGAACTCGTGACCTATCGATTACGAATCGATTGCACTACCACTGTGCTACGTCGGCGTGTGGAAGAGAGCAGAAATACCGCAATAAGGGAGGGTGCGGCAAACAGATAATTTTAGGGTTACCCGAAAGAGGGTTTGTCGAGCATGGGGGAATTGGGGTAAACTGCCCGCCTATCTAACTTCTTTATGAAAAAACTGCTTCTCCCTGCACTTCTCTTATTTGTGGTATCCTCTGTATTTGCCCAGACCGCTGGTCCGGCGACAGGAGCCCTGAAAAAGCTTCCCCTGAATGGGTTTGTGACCCTAAAGGAAATCACGGATGATTTTACGAACAACCCTGCAGGCGCACAGCAAAAATACGTGGGTAAACGCCTGATTGTTTTTGGCCGGGTGGGTCATCTCAAATCGGGTGGTGGAAATAATGTTGTGGAGATTTTTCTTCAGCGTCGCAGTAACTCCACGCCGGATGTAAAAGGAAAAGTCACGATGGATGCGCTTCCCGCGAATACTTCCGTGGGCGTATCTGACGATGGAACGCAAATTATGCTTATGCACCGTGGTCGCCGCACTCAGGAAATTCGCAATAATACGATTCTGGTCGCGGTGGATGAAAATATCGCCCTCAAAGGGAGCTGTACGGGCAATATTGCGGGAGATATCGTTCTCGAAGACGTAAAAATTATCCGCCACAAGCGCGCGGATGCCATGGCTCGTAGAGCTGGCGTGCAGTAAATCCGCAGAAATCGCGGAGGAGCTCCCGGGGTTTACATAGAGGTCATACCCGCGCGCTTTTCCGCTTCCGTAGCGATAGCATTGACCGTTTTTTGCGCTTCGCTCAGGGCCTGGTTTTTCAAACCTGCTGCGAGCCGCGTACTCGGAACGACGTGATTGCTATAGCAGAGAAGAGATTTTCCATGGTCGTAGGGATCCACACGCAGGGAGCCATTTGATTCCTTTGCGAGGGGCGACTGGAGGAGATTCCATTTTACCTTATAAGAATTTCCTTTCTGAGAGAAGCGATTGCGCACCGTATAGCTCACCTTGGAAAGAACAGGAAACTTAACGGTATATTGGACGTCTTTCGTGCGTGCATCAGGGGAGGCGATAACTTTTGCAGACAGCATATTCGGTATGTAGGAAGGCGCGCTGTCGTAATCCGTAAAAAGATCGTAAACCTGTTCAGGAGTAGCCTCGACCACCTGGTAAATAGTCACCTTCGGCCATATTGCACCTGGAATATTCTGCACGACCTGGACGGATTGTCCCTTACTCAATTGATTTTGCTGATCGGCATTCAGTTCATCGATGAGTGCCGCGTGGGCGGTAATTCCGGAAAGCAGAAGAACGGCGAGAAAAATAGAGCGCATATCCCGAAGTTATCAGGAATGCGCAACAGTTCAAACCTGTAGAATCTTTTGAATGCTAATACGCTTTTTATAAACAGCTTAGGGGGCCTGTTTATGAAGGGGGGGAGTTACAGACTGTTCCGCCGGCTGCATGATTTTTACACCGACTCCATGCTCGTAAACAAGCATGCCGCCGTGTTTGCCTGCTTCATAAACGCTGCGGGAAGAGAAACAGGCGGCCACGATCGTAAGGATCGCAAGCACGCGTGGCAGAGCCGTGCGGCGGGAAGTGGCAGCAGTGGCAATGGATAGCACTGCTGCAAGGATGGCCCAGTTTCGTGCACCTTCTCCCCATTCTGCGTGTTCATCCAGAATGCGTTCCACCGTATCGGGAATATCGCCTGCTGCATGCGCGGCTTTCTCTCCGGTAAATACGGCGGCGGTTGCTCCCAGCGCTCCGCTAAGAAGAAGTATCGCGGCAAACCACCGCATAGCGCGCGTTCGAAAGAACAGGCAGATTATGGCAAAAAGCGTGCCCGCCAGAATTAAAACGATGGGGAAATGGACAATCGCAGGATGAAGCGGGTCGGGCAATTTCACAGAGGATGAAAGTGTTAAATTTAATGCGCAGCAGAAACAACACTGCGGACGCCTTTGGTGTTATTCAGCAGCGGCTTTATACTCCAGAGAATAAAGCCCCCGTGCGATCCTGGCCCGATCATTTTATTGATGCGGAGTTGAGTGGCGATTTCAGTTACCGGCCAGCCTTTCTCGCTGAGATTATCCAGCGCGATGCCGGGGTAAATCGGAAGGCCTCGGGGGTTAATGGCGGGGCTGCGCCACCAGCGTAGTAATGAACTGAAGCTTTGCGGCCCGCTATCCCGCCAATATAACTGCGGAGCAAGATAGTCCACCCAGCCTTCGTGCATCCACCGTACAGGATCGGCATACAGTTCATTATATTGATCCAGGCCGGCGCGAACATCTGCGGGCTGGCCCTTCGTGTAAATGCCGAACGGGCTTACACCGAATAATGCACCCGGACGCTCGGCTTTCACTGCGTCGTGCACACGGCGAATGAGGGTGTTCACGTTGTTGCGCCGCCACTCGGCGATTGATAGGAGACCGCCGTGGGATTTATAGGCGGCATAAAAGCTCGCATCATTGAAAACGTGATGTCCGCCGTCGGGGTAAGGGTAAAAATAATCGTCGAAATGGATTCCGGCCACAGGATACTTGCGAAGAATCTCCCGCACGACCGCGACCACCTGGTCCTGTACCTGTGTGGCTCCTGGTTCCATTACCAGAAGGCGTCCCCATGAATGAAAAAACTGCGATGGAAGGCGCCGGGTGATGTGGTTTGCCGCACGGTCGCTGCTACTGTTCAGCGCAGCACGGTAGGGATTAATCCACGCGTGAATGGCGATGCCGTTTTTGCGCCCCTCCTCGATAAATGTGGCCAGCGGATCATAACCGGGAAAGCCGCCCTGACGTCCGGTAAGCACGCGGCTCCAAGGTTCGATGGAGGATTGATAAAGCGCGTCTCCTTCGGGGCGCACCTGCACGAGTAGGGCATTTAATCCGCATGCCCGGGCAGTCTGGACAATACGGCTAATCTGCGCCTTTTGCTCCGCGACGGAGAGACCGGGCGAGGAGGGGAAATTCAGATTCGAAACACTGGCCACCCATGCAGCGCGCATTGGGCTTTGAGCATGGGCTACTGTAGCAGCGATTAAACCGAAGATTACAACCAGCAGCATGCGCATGCGATTCATGCTTTGCAGGTTAAACAGGTTTGAATGCCCTTCACAAGAAGGCAAACCAATGAATTAGCAGAACGCTTTCTGTGGAGAGAAAGTATTCCCGAGCATGGCATCCGCGTTCTTCGGATGCCATGCCGGGATACGGGGAGGAATTCTACTTGTAAGCGGCCTGGACGCCCTTGATGCTGCGCTTCTTGATCCACGGCATTGTGGAACGCAGTCGCGCGCCTACTTTTTCAATCGGGTGCTTTTCACCTTTCTTCAGGAGTGCGTGATATTTTTTACGGCCGGTCTTGTGCTCCTTGATCCACTCCTTGGCGAATTTGCCGGTCTGGATGTCCTTCAGCGCGGCTTTCATGCGCTTCTTGACGGAAGCATCGATGATTTTTGGTCCTACGAGCACATCGCCCCACTTGGCGGTTTCGGAAATCGAGAAGCGCATGCCTGCGATGCCTGCTTCGTTGATAAGATCCACGATGAGCTTTAATTCGTGAAGCACTTCGAAGTAAGCCATCTCCGGGGAGTAGCCGGCTTCGACGAGGGTTTCGTAACCATTAAGGATAAGAGCGGAAGTTCCGCCGCAGAGCACAACCTGTTCGCCGAAGAGATCGGTTTCGGTTTCTTCCTTGAAGGTCGTTTCAAATACACCGCCGCGTGTTCCGCCGATGCCTTTTGCCCATGCGAGAGCGAGCTTCTTCGCCTGCTTGCTTGGATTCTGATAGATGGCGATCAGGGATGGCACGCCTTTGCCTTCGGTGAACTGACGGCGAACGATGTGGCCGGGGCCTTTTGGCGCGACCATGAATACGTCGACATTCTTCGGTGGGACAACGGTCTTAAAATGAATCGCGAAACCGTGGCTGAAGAGGATCGCTTTGCCTTTGGTAAGGTGTGGAGCGATGTCTTTCTCATACACATCAGCGATGCGGATGTCAGGAACGGCGATGAAAATGATGTCTGCTTTTTTGACGGCTTCCGCTGTATCGTAAACGGGGAATCCGTAATCCTTTGCCACTTTGCGGCTTGGGCTCTTTGGGTAAAGTCCGACGATGACTTTCACGCCGCTTTCCTTGAGGTTCAATGCATGGGCGTGGCCCTGGGAACCGAATCCGATCACGGCGCAGGTTTTTCCTTTGAGTACGTTCAGATCGGCGTCTTTGTCCGTATAGATTTTAGCAGGCATGGTAGTATGTGTGTTGGTTGGTTAAAAGTTGAACGGTTTGTTTACGAGGGCCGTTATTGGATGCGGGCGAGGGCGACTTTTCCCGTGCGGGTCAGGTCGCTGATGCCAAATTTTTCCATCAGGGTGAGAAACTTGCTGATCTTGCTTTCGGAGCCGGTGACTTCGATTGCCAGCTTCCTGGGCTGCACATCGATGATCTTTGCGCGGAAAATATCGCAGATCTGCATCACGTCCGCGCGCACCTTGGCATCGGCATTTACGCGCAGGAGGACGAGTTCGCGGTCTACGTATTCCTCATCATGAAAATCCTGTACGCTGATTACGTCCACGAGTTTATCGAGTTGTTTGGTCACTTGTTCGAGCACTTTGTCATCGCCGCGCACGACCATCGTCATGCGGGAAGTTGTGGGGTCAAGCGTGGGGCCGACATTGAGGGTATCAATGTTGAAACCGCGACCGCTGAACATTCCCGCGATACGCGCGAGGACGCCGAACTTATTTTCGACAAGGATGGATATGGTATGACGCATGCTGAAACGGGCAAGCCTGCTAGGAATTGAGGTCTTCGTCAAACCGAAATACAGAGGTTTTTATGCGCGTGCCTGTCCCGTAGGGGGCGAATATTCCGGAAAGCTGGTAAAAGCCTGCATTCTCTCTATAGGTTCACGCCATGGAACTACAGATTCCCAACAAGGAATATCAAGGGCACATCTTCGATTGCGATGGCACGCTGGCCGATACCATGCCGCTCCATTTCCGCGCATGGACACGCGTCATGAAGGAATTCGGAGGCGAATTTCCCGAGGATTTATTTTATTCCTGGGGTGGCACTCCCACGGTGAAAATCGTCAGCCAGCTCAATGAAAAATTCGGCAGCGCGATGGATGCGAAAGCTACCGCCGCCCAGAAGGAAGTCTACTTCCGTGAATTGATTCCTGAAACAAAACCAATTCTTCCCGTTGTGGAAATCGCACGCGCATTGCGCGGAAAAGTAAAAATGGCTATCGCATCCGGCGGGTTTCGTCACCTTGTGGTGGAAACGCTCGATGCTTTAAATATCACCGATTGGTTTGATGTGATTGTCGCCGCAGAGGATTACGAACACGGTAAGCCATCGCCTGATCCTTTCCTGCTCGCTGCGAAAAAACTCGGAGTCGAACCTGGCCAGTGCATCGTCTACGAAGACAGCCCGCTCGGCATCCAGGCTGCGAAGGCTGCGGGGATGGATTATGTTTTCATCCCCACGCCCGTAGCTTCGCCGAAGTGATTATTTTCCAAACCCGCCGGTGTATCCAAAAAATACGCCGGTGGGATCGAGCTTGGTGCGAAGCTCGGCGAGACGTTTCCAGTTTTCGGGGGAGTAAGCATTCACGGCGTCTTCCGGGTAGGTCACGGTGTCGCTTTCCCCGATATAGTTTCCGCACAGGAATGGCTTCATCTGCTTAAGTAGCTCCTCATGCCAGGTGGAATTTGTATCGTCGGCTTTCGGATCCATCCACATCGTCCAGCAGCCTGCGAGGTAGCGGGTATTCATGGAGTAGGCGATATCGGGATTTTGTTTTCCGGGAACATTCGGGCCTGTAAAAAAGACGTACATGAAAACGGTGAGCGGCGAGGGCATCTTTGCCAGATGCGGAGTCACAGCGGTGAAAAAATCCGCAGGCTTTGCATTTGAGAAGGTGGATTCCACGCGACTGCGCATCGGAGCTGGCCACATTGCGCCGGAAGCATCGAAGAGGCCCTCGAAGTTCGTGGGAAATGCAACAGACTTGGAAAGAGCCTTCGCGATAATCGGACAATCCTCGAAAGGCTTCAGCGAATCTTTCGCTTCCTGCTCGGTATCTGCATAAGAAACGGCGGTTATCATGGCGACTTTGCCGCCATTCGATGCGCAGGCTTCCTTGAGTTCCTTGGGTGCGGCCACGACGAAGAGGCTCAATTCGATTTTTGCAGGAAGGGTGGGGGCGAGCGTTTCCAGCCATGCCGCAAGTGCTGCCGCATCACTGAGAGAATAGTAATAGACGCTGCAATGGATCGCCTTTGGCAGCGGATGGAGTTTCAGGTGATAACGCAACGCAACGCCGAAAAACCCGGAGCCGGCACCACATGCCGCCCAGAAATAATCTTTATTCTCATCCTTGCTCGCGGTAATGCGCTTGCCTTCGGCTGTCACAAGCTCGATGGCCTCCACGCTTTCGCAGCCATGCCCCCATACTCCCTGATTCCACGGCAATCCGCCACCTAGTAGATAGCCGCTCAGTTTAACGGTGGGGCAATGTCCGCAGGGAAATGCCAAACCAAGCGGCGTGAACGCCTGCATGGATTCGCGATTGCTGATGATCGGCTGCACGACGGCCTTGCGTGCCTTGGAGTCGATGGAGATGACCTTGTTCAGCTCGGTAAGATCAATGAGCATGCCGCTGTTTCGCAGGGAAGGGCTGCACCAGTTATGCCCACCACCCCGAACGGTGACTTTTAAATTATTATCCCGTGCAAACTTTACGGCTTCGACGGCATCGTTTTCATCCTTCACGCGCACGATCACCTGGGGGGTGCGGTCAGGTCGGAGCAGGTTCCACAAATCGTCATACGCGAACTTTTTGAAATTCGCATCGCCGGGTACGACAACGCTTCCTTTGCAGACTTTTTGGAGAGGAGCGATATTCATGTTAGATCAGCGTAATCTCCTCCATGCGCATGTCACTTTATTTCATTTATTTCTTGCCGCGGATTACATTCGTGATCTATAGATCACAGTTGTAATTTAATATGAAGCGAGAGATCAAAATTTCTGAAGCAGAGTGGGAGGTCATGAAGGTGATATGGAAGCAATCACCGCTGAGTGCGCAGGATGTCGCGGACAAGTTAAATAAGAAGCCGGTATGGCATCCCAAGACGGTCAAGACACTCATCAACCGCCTCGTGAAAAAAGGGGTGCTGCGATATGAGAAGCTCGGAAGGATTCATCTCTTCTCTCCTTTGCTGAGTGAGTCGCAATGCATCCTCAATGAAAGCGAATCCTTTCTGGATCGCGTATTCGGCGGTTCTCTTCAGCCAATGGTTGCGCAACTGGTGAAGCATCGGAAACTCTCTGCCGCGGATATTCAGGAACTTCAGAAAATCCTTCGTGGAAAGGAACGAAACAAATGAACACCGTTCTCCCTGAACTTACGCCGTTTTTAAACTGGGTAATGAATTTATCCCTCCCGGCCTCACTGCTGATTCTGCTCGTTCTGGCGGTAAGCTGGATTGCGCGCAAAAGGCTTTCACCGCGGTGGCGTTACGCTCTGTGGTTCCTTGTCATGCTGCGCCTGTTGATTCCGTTTTCCTTCACGCCACATTTCAGCACGAGCCAATTTGAAAAATTGGGGGAGCGTGTTCAAAACACTCTAAAAATTTCCCCGGGTATAACGACGCCGGCTTCGGGGGCTTCAATTGCAGGAGCTGTTCCTATAAATACTGCGAACACGAAGGCGATTTTCACGCCATCGGTAGAAAAGGGTCTAGTTATGGAGAGGCTCTGGAATGGCGTGAAAAACCTTTTCCCTATCGTCTGGATTGCGGGAGTTCTTTTGCTGCTTCTTCGTGTGGGGTGGGAGCATTGGCGCTTTTCCTCGCGAATTGTGCGTCAACATCCCACCACAGATACGCAGCTTCTTAATCTGCTGCAGGCAGCCAAGGAGGAATTGCGCGTTCACACTCCCGTTGCGCTTATCATTACGCCGCAGGTGAAGACGCCCATGTTGCTGGGATTTATCCGCCCGCGTTTGGTATTGCCGGAAGCGATTCTTGCCTCTTTTTGCGCCGAAGAAATTCGCTATGTCTTCCTTCACGAACTGGGCCATCTCAAGCGGCATGACATTCTTATTAACTGGCTGACTACGATTCTCCAAATCGTGCACTGGTTTAATCCTCTGGTGTGGATTGCCTTCCGACAGATGCGCGCTGATCGTGAACAGGCCTGTGACGCACTGGTCCTTTCTTACGCTCGTGAAAACGAAAAAATTCCCTACGGCGAAACCATCCTCAAGTTGCTCCAGCATTTCTCAAGACCAGCCACGCTTCCGAGTCTTGTAGGAATTCTTGAGGACAAAGACCAGATGCGCGCCCGCATCCGGCTTATCGGAAACTTCGATAAAGGCGCAAAGCGGCATTCATTGCTTGGCGGTGTATTGCTGCTCCTTCTTATCCTTATCGGGTTCACGCAATTCCGCGATGCCAAAGCCGCACAAAATCCAAATCACGCCACACAACTGCCGTATGACGGAACATGGAACTTCACCTTCCAGGGTTTTGTCATCTCTGTGCCCAATGATATCGCCGCGCAAATTTCCATCGATTACGACCTGAACCAAAAAGCGCCTGAAGCCTTTGCCGCCCTTCAGCAATTGGTGGAACAAAATAAAGCAACGGCAACGGCATTGCCTTCCCTTACAACTAAAAGCGGAATGCGTGCAGAGGCGATAAACACGGATTCAAAGTTAGATATTCAACCGACTTATGGAGCAACAGGGCAAGTGGATGTCATGGTTTCACTCACTACGAATATTACGTCTGCACACCCGGCTCAAATTCAAACGGAGTTGATTGTGGAAAAAAATGGGGATGTTCAATCTCTTGGCAGTTTTCCCGATCCTACTGATGCAACAAAAACGGAATTTGTATTTTTAATTCCTGCTTACACGCAAATACCACCCCTTCATCCATGAAGATTCGTATCCATATGCTATTGTTAATTGCCGCTCTTATCTTGATCGGTGACAAAAATATGCCAGCAGAAAATGCAGTGCTATCACCCAAAAATTTTGTGTCCGAGGAGAGCGACCTATCATCCAACATTACTTGTCAGGCGATGGTCATTACTCTGGAAAATGTCGTGGCATTGGAATTCATCATGCACTACGACCTGAATAAAAATCCCGATGAAGCATTTACGGAGCTTCGTCGTCTGGTTCAAATAAACAAGGCTACAACAAGTCGGGTTATTTCGGTGCAGGGAAAAAGTGGTCAGATGGCTCTCACCAAAGCGGGCGATACGCAGTTTTGGATTGATCCAATTATTAGCCGTTTAAGAGGGTACATGGATGTCACGGCCATGTATCAAAATGCAGGTAGCAAAATTTCTACATGGCAGGGGGTAAAAAATGGCGTGAGGAGATTCATAGGTAGTGTCGCGAATCCTATTAATCCCACATCAACGGATTTCGTATTTATAACGCTTACCTGTGAGCAGCCGAAGTTCGCTCAAGTTATTCCTCCTGACTCTCAGGAGGATAGATGGGCATGGAGTATCACCGCACAGGGACTTCTCTTTGCACTGCCAACTGATACTGCGACGGAATTTTCCTCGCAGCATAATATGGATGAACAACCCGCAGAAGCGCTTGGCGATATTCAGAGACTCGTGCTGCAAAAAAAGGCAACTATAATGGATATGCCCGCCGTATCGAATAAGTCCGGTCTGCAGGCAATCAGTCAGTTCGCCGATGGGAAAATGACCATATCGACTACCTTGGACGCCTTGAGAAATATCGTCAATCTTTTCGCCTTGTTCGAGTATGCCGGGGGGAACCTTCAGAAAGAATTTTCCGTCTATCCCATTGATGTAAAATTCATGGGAAGCTATATCGATCCGAAAACCCCTTCTTCCACGGTTTTTGTTTTTATAAGAACCACCTTTCCAGAAGTGAAATCAGTATATCCCGAAAAATGAATCGGCATATTTTTTTATTATTAATCGGAGTAATAGTATTCGTAGGCGGTAAAAATACATATGCCGACGAAGTTCCTCCGTCGGATAATGCTTTCTTACAGGGTGTTGTCATTACCCTCGGAAATGAATCCGCATTGGAATTTTCCACCGATTACGATCTCAATACAAATACTGATAACGCGTTTTCGAGGCTTCAGCATCTTGTTGAGACAAAACAGGCTGCGATAAGCCGCGTGGTTTCCGTCCAAACTAAGAGCGGAATGAGAGCCGAAAGTAAGTCAGGAGATACGTTGTTTCAGATCGACCTGGTTATTGATTCCACTTGGGAGAAAGTGGATTTGAATATTAAGTATCAAAATGCGAATGCCACGCTTGATACGAGCCTGTCTGCGATAAATGGAAAGCGAAAATTTGTGGGTAGCGTTGCGAACTCGCTTGATCCGAAATCGACTGACTTTGTATTTATCACCGCAACTTGTGCACATTTACAAAAGTCTAAAATCTCTTCATCCGATGGGGATGCAAACATGCCTGGATGGAATTTTACCTTACAGGGATTTGTTTTTACGGTACTGAACGCGGATATAGCGGCTCGCATTGCTTCTGATAATAATATGGATAGAGATCCAGAAAAAGGATTCAGAGATCTTAGCTCACGTATCGCACAAAAGTTTGTAAGTGTAATTGAACTTCCTGCTCTTACGGGAAAAGGTGGGCTTCAAGGGCATAATCAATTCGGTAATGGAGAAATGATGATCCAGCCCACGCTGGGCATTGATGGAAAAACGGTAAATCTTAATTTCCAATTTGAATGCGGAGGAAAAAAGCTCGATACAGAATCCTCCGTCTATAATGGAAGTGTAAAATTTATTGGGAAAATTCCGGATGTAAAAAATCCGACATCCACGAACTTCATTTTCATAAAATGTTCCTTTCCGGTAATTCCGGTAAGTCCCTACACAAAAATACGACCTTCAAAATGAAAATAAGAATGCATCTCTTAAGGGTAATTTTACTAACGGGTATGTTTATTGGATTTGCATTTATGCAGCCAGTGTTTGCGGCAAAGCTGACTCTTACGCCTGATAATGCAATAACCCTGCATGTCTTTGCTGTTTCCATGCCCAATGCTGAAGCAAATCAGTTTTCTGCGAAGTATAATCTGGCAAATCAAACTTCTGGTGCACTCGTTGAGCTTCGGCAGCTTGTGGAGCAAAAGAAAGCCACGCGAATAAACTTTCCT
>JBDSIH010000257.1:0-3039 GCA_039918055.1 Chthoniobacterales bacterium | reverse complement strand
ACGAAGCCGCCTGTTTGCTTATATTCTTTCTGACCTCGACCCCGCGCAGCGTCGTCCTTTTCTAAATGCGGCGGAACAGGTTGGCGTGGATCGCATGTTCGCAGGCGAACATTACCAGACGGATCTTGAAGCGGGCCGGAAGCTTGGAAAGGTCATTTTTTACCAGCTTATGAAAGACCCGACATTCCGTCAGGATCTTGCGGATCTTGCGGCGGCGGAGTGGTCGCACTCTAAGCCACAGTAATGCGCTTCATTCTGATATTTTGATCTGCTCCTGAGAGGTGAGGGGAATATTGGGTTTCCCGATGTGGGTTTTTAACTTCCCTGTTATTTCGACTTCCTTCCCCAGGTATCTGTCAAGATTTCCAAATTTTCCTAATTCCTGGGAAGCGATTGAAGCGGAGAAAAGCTGTTTGGGATATTTCGCACCAAAATTGATGAACGTGGTGACGCCGGAAGTGTCAGTCATTATTTCAACCACCTGCCCTTTCAGGCGGACCTCCACATCGAAATAGAGAAGATTCTCTGCTTCGAAGTGCGTGATATTTGTAATCGCGTTTGCGATCGATACGCTACACAGCGCGATCAAAAAGAGAAACAGGGATGCTTTTGCGATTCTCATAAAGGAAGATAAAAAATAGCAAATATTTCCAATTATTCAATTACTCAGTCGTGACACGGAGGCGATCTGCGAGTGCATAGTCCAATAGCCATTTCGCTATATCTTCCTGAAGATGGATGGCTTCGGGCGTCAATTCGGAGACAAGATAAACGAGCCGCAGCAAATCTCCTTTCATGCCGAATTGGGGAGCAACGCCGCAGAAGAAAAATCCTTCCGTTGCCAGCGCATCAGCCACGGCGGGCGTCGCCGTATCGGAGAGAGGAAGTTCCACAAACACCGCCTCTGCATGGGATTTTTCCACTAACTCACGCCTGGCATGGCGAATGACAGCGATGGAATCGACTCCGATTTTATTAACACGAAGAAATGCGGTTCCTGCATTTTTGTTAAAATGGATAACCTGCTCTCCATGGCCTTCGGGTGCACGAGGTTCGCCGAAGGTGAGGGCACACTGTAAATTTGCATACAGTTTTATCAGGGCATCACGATGACGGAGTGGCGGGAAAATAAGCTGTGGTGTGGGGGATTTGAGCCACAGAAAATAGAGCGCGCAGGTAACGCGCTGTGTTTGGGTGTCCTGATTAATGCCTTTGAATATCTCCTCTTTCGGGGAGATGCCCGGATTGATACAGGCGAGTCGGGCGCCGTGTTCGATATTCGCCTTCTGTGTGAAAGTATGAACCGTAACTGCATCGGCGAACATGCCTGTAAGATTAAGATCTTTTGCTGTGGCGATGGCGGCATCCTTCAGGCGCTCCAGTAAGTGTCTGCCTCGATGTGCGGGATCCACAACTGCCATGCCACCTTCAGCGACGGGACCATCCTGATTTCGCTCAAGCGCGTAATGCCCGACCAGCATTCCGCTTTTATCTGCCGCCACAAAGGAGAGAAGATCGCCGCTTTCATTCAGGCTGGCCACGCGGTCGGGATAGTAGACATCGCAATTAAAATAGCTGTCGCCATACGCCTTGTAGATCAGTTGCGAAATCTGCACGGCTTCTCCGGATCGCATGCGCCGGATTTCATATTCCTGCACCGGCGCGAGGGGAGTCTGTTCTTCAAAAGGGACTAAATTTCCCCGATCGGGATGATCGGTGATGGAGGTTTCGTGCAGCCATTTGGTAATTTGCAGGGCTTTTCCTTCGGGACCGTAGCTGATCCAGTGAAGGGCATCCGCGACATGGATCGAGTCCATACCTGGCATTTTTTGTCCAGCAGGATTCTTTACGTGAAGTGCCGCTTCGAACTGCTGCAAATCCTGCGGCAATCCATGATCCCGGATGGTAATGATGATTTGGTGTTCGTCCTGGATGGATGAAATAATAACGGAGCCAATCTCTCCGGGCGGGTAGGCATGTTCGATGGCGTCTTTCGTTGCGGTAATAATAAGGCGGCTCAGCCCGTCAACGGTATTTTCTCTGAGCGAGGTATGGCGAAGTATTTCCCTGGAAAACATCTGCGCAGCTGCCAGCGCGCGCGGGTCATTGGGAATCCTCAACTCAAACTGAAGGCCCCGATCAGCGGAGATACCTGCGGGAATAGCTTTTTTCAGACGCATGGCGAGGATTAATGGGACGCGGAGTTTGTAACGTAATCTTTCAGGCCATCGGTATAAATTTTTTCCACATCCTCGGCGCTGAGCGCACGGTCGAAAAAGACACCGAGATCATCCACATAGCTGCCGCTGCCGGCATCAATGAAAGCCTGGAGGACATTTTGGCCGGGAGTGGACTGAATGGTTGTTTCTCCCGCCGAGCTCTTATCTACTTCTCCGTAGGGGAGCGCATTGACGTAAAATGCAACTTTCCCTTCATTAAAGGTAACAGCCAGATGAATCCATTCCTCCGATATCAGGCAGCGGATTTTCGATGAGCGGGCATCATGATTCATACCGCCGTTGAGAAAGTTGAAGAACATGCAGTCATACCCGTTGCGAACATACATAAATGAAAAAGTATTGGAGATGTAATCCATGGGCATGCGCTTACGCAAAACAGTAACCCGCTCAACATTTGAAGGCCGATACCATACGACTATAGACATTTTATGGATTTCCTGCGGTGTGCTTTGTAAAACGGTTTCCAGCCCTTTTCGATGTTTGGAGTTTTCATTAATCTCCACGCCGCCATTGCCAAATTTATGTTGCTCGGTGGTTTGATGAGAAGCTCCGCGATAATGGAATATGTAAGGAGATTCCCCGGAGTTAGTAGGTTGCTCGGAATTTTTATTATCTTCGAAATAATAAAGATTCGAATCTGCAGCAAAAGATCGACCCATAGCCAGGCTTAGCAATCCGACAATCAGGCAGAAATGGGGGGAAAATACATTTTTCATGAATTTCTCTCCCAGAGGGCATATTACAGAGATGCCCTTGTATGCAAGATCAGCCTCCGCTTTATCAGGGCAGGGAATGGATC
>JBDSIH010000256.1:0-5501 GCA_039918055.1 Chthoniobacterales bacterium | reverse complement strand
GATCGCCAATACCTATGGGCCCACCGAATGCACGGACATTTGCGCCTTTTACCGCCTGAAGCGAAATAACCTCCATCATTTTCCTTTCGTGCCGCTTGGACATACAATTCCCAATGTGCAGCTGGCGGTAGTTGATGATTCCCTACAATCCTTGCCACAGGGGGAAACGGGAGAACTTGTCATCGGTGGAGCGGGCTTAGGCCTTGGTTACCTGAACGATGAAGACCGCACGGCCGAAAAATTTATACAAAATCCCCTGCCAGGCACTCTCGATGGGGAAAAGACGTATCGCACAGGAGATCGTGTGCGGCTTCTTCCGGAGGGAATACTGGAATTTCTCGGACGCGTGGATCATCAGGTGAAGATTCGGGGATTTCGCGTTGAGCTTCCGGAGATCGAAGCAGCGCTTTCCGCACATCCCTCAATTCGCGAAGCCGCCGTCGTATTGAGCAATACGGAATTACTGGCGTTTTACGTTCCAATTGATCATGCCGAAGGCAGATTCGAAGACTTTCGTGCCTTTCTCTCCGCGCAGTTGCCAGAATACATGCTGCCACACCACATCATCGCCTTGGATAAATTTCCGCTTACTCCGAATGGTAAAGTTGATCGGTTGCAACTGGCACAGATATCCGTTCGCTTTTCAGCGCAAACTGTCACTCCCGGCAGTGAAACGGAAGATGCCATTCGCAACCTGTGGATTGAGATCCTCAAGGAGGATAATATTGGTCTGGACGACAACTTTTTTGATCTCGGAGGCGATTCCATACATCTCGCCCGGGTCCATCAGCGCTTGTCGGAACTTTTCAACCGCCCCCTACCCATTACCGATCTTTTCACGCATCCTACAGTAAGAACACTCGCACGGCATCTTGGAGGTGCAACACGTGGCACTGGAAACACCGCCATACAGCAGCGAGCAGCAAAGCAACGCGAGGCCCTCGCTGTCCGACGCAGGATAACCCATGAATGACGGTATGACACACCCCTATTTACAGACTCGCATCCTGCCAATAAGTCCGGTAGTTTTTTGAACCATTTTTGTGAGCGCAAATAATGAACAGAATGATCTCGATGGCATCGCCATCATCGGCATGGCCGGGCGATTCCCCGGCGCTGCTGACGTGGATGCATTCTGGAAGAACCTTGTGGACGGCAAGGATACGATTACCCGATTCAGTGAAGAGGAAACAGAGTTCTCACTGCTCACGGAAAATGCAGTAACGCGCGGTGAGAAATTCGTCCGCGCACGCGGTGTGCTTGATAATGCAGACAAATTCGACGCCGAATTTTTTGGCATTCGTCCGCGTGAGGCGGAAATCATGGATCCCCAGCATCGCATTTTTCTGGAATGCGCGTGGGAAGCCCTGGAGGCAGCAGGCTACGATCCGATCGCTTATGAAAAACTGATAGGCGTCTACGCGGGCCTCAGCCTGAATACCTATCTGCTCTACAATCTTTGCAGCGGAAATGATTTTTCCACACGTCTCGCGGGAAACTATCAGGTCGGCGAATACCAGGCCATGCTGGGCAATGACAAAGACTTCATGCCTACACGGGTGGCCTATAAGTTAAATCTGCGCGGCCCGACAATGGCGATCCAATGCGCCTGCTCCACATCGCTCGTCGCTATCGCACAAGCCTGCACCGCCCTTCAAAATTATCAGTGCGATATGGCGCTTGCCGGCGGTGTGTCCATCAGTTTTCCCCAACGCCGCGACTATCGCTACGAAGAAGATGGCATGGTTTCTCCGGATGGCACATGCCGTGCATTCGATGCCGATGCAAAAGGCACCGTCTTCGGCCATGGCTCCGCAGTTGTCCTGCTAAAACGCCTCTCCGAAGCGCAGGCAGATGGAGATAATATCCTCGCTGTAATTCGCGGACATGCAGTGAACAATGATGGCTCGGATAAAATCGGCTACGCCGCCCCGGGCGTAAATGCGCAGGCAGATGTCATCGCCATGGCGCAGGCAAATGCCGGAGTCACACCGGATAGCATTTCCTACATCGAAGCGCATGGCACCGGCACCCCGCTTGGCGATCCCATCGAAGTTGCCGCACTTACAAAGGCATTTCGCGAAGGCGGGGCTGCGGGAAATGGATTTTGTGCTTTAGGCACCGGTAAAACGCATATCGGGCATCTCGATGTCGCTGCCGGCGCTACCGGTCTTATTAAGACTGTACTTCAATTACAGCACGGACGCATCCCCCCCTTACTGCACTTCAAGGCGCCAAATCCGCGTATTGACTTTGCAGGCAGTCCTTTTACCCCTGTTACAGAATCCATTGCCTGGAAACGTGGAGATACACCGCGACGTGCAGGCGTCAGTGCATTTGGTGTTGGGGGGACCAACGCCCATGTCGTTCTAGAGGAAGCACCGCAAACGGTTTCCACGGCATCACCGACTAAAGACTACGTGCTGGTTCTCTCTGCACGTACGCCCGCCGCACTACAAGTGATGTCGTCAAACCTTGCGGATCATTTACTTGCGCACCCTGACATAAATATTGCTGATGTCGCATTTACGCTGGCCCGGGGACGCCGCCCGTTTAAATACCGGCGTGCCATTGTCGCCTCCGACAGCAAAAGCGCAGTCTCCGCTCTTCGTCAGACGGAGAATGGAATTTCAAAATCTCCCGTCATCGATCTTTGGCTTTCCGGAGGATTACCGGATTGGGATACTTACTTTGGCAGCGAAATACGCCGCCGAGTTCCATTACCCACCTACCCGTTTGAGCGCAAACGCTTTTGGGTTGAGCCGACTAAGAAGGAAGTGGAGCCGCTTACTGAAGAAGAGCAAGTCGAGGAACCTGTATTTGACGAAGCCGCATCACCTCTGGATCGCCGTCTGGAATTATCTCTTTCACTGACCCAGCTTATTGAGGAACTTTCAGGAAGTCCGCTTACTGATCAGGAAGTAAATTTCAGCGAACTCGGATTCGACTCCCTATTTCTTACGCAGGTCAGTCAGGCAGTATTTTCGCGTTATGGTGTAAAAGTCACCTTCAGACAATTACTTGCTGAAATCTCGAGCGTCGCACGCCTATCCGCCCATCTTGATGCAACGCTTCCTGCCGGTGCGCCTGCGGCAAAAGCAGCGCCTTCTACGACAAGGAATACGGGTTCCCGCCTACCCATTGTACGCTGGCCTGCAAATGTATCCGCCCCCGCCGCCGGAAGGAATCAGCGCTTTGGTCCCTATCGCCCGATTGAAAAACGGGACGATGGCAGCCTTACTGATAAACAGCGCAAGGCACTGGATGATCTCATTGCGCGCTACACCCGCCGCACGACCGGATCAAAAAACTATACTGCGGAACATCGTCCCCACTACGCCGACCCGCGCGCGGTTTCCGGTTTTCAATCTCTATGGAAGGAAATGGTTTATCCCATAGTTTCTTCCCGTTCCAAGGGCGCAACGATCTGGGATATCGATGAAAACGCCTACGTGGATCTCACCATGGGATTCGGCACTTACTTTTTTGGACATTCTCCCGACTGGCTGATTGAAGCGGTGGAGAAGCAATTGAAACTAGGCATCGAAATTGGCCCGCAATCCGCGAGCGCAGGAGGAATTGCCCGCGATATTTGCGAATTCACCGGAATGGATCGCGCGACATTCTGCAATACCGGATCGGAAGCCGTCATGGCCGCCATTCGGCTGGCACGTACGGTTACGGGACGCAACCGCATTGTTTATTTCACAGGCGACTATCATGGAATGTTTGATGAAGTGCTTGTTCGCGGTTCGTGGGTGAATGGCGAATACCGTGCGCAGCCCATTGCCCCCGGCATTCCCGCCTCGATGGTGGAGAACATGCTCGTCCTCGACTATGCGGCGCCGGAGTCCCTCGAAATCCTGCGCGCACATGCGGGAGAATTGGCCGCTGTTCTCGTTGAACCCGTTCAAAGCCGTCACCCATCGCTTCAGCCAAAAGCATTTCTTCATGAAATTCGCGCACTTACTGCACGCAGTGGCACCGCACTTATCTTTGATGAAGTGGTAACGGGCTTCCGCTGCCACCCCGGTGGGGCTCAGAAATTCTTTGGCGTGGAAGCCGATATGGCGACGTATGGAAAAGTGATCGGCGGTGGTATTCCTATCGGCGTTCTCACCGGCAAAAGTAAATTCATGGACGCCCTCGACGGCGGTTCGTGGAATTACGGCGACGATTCCTTTCCCGAAGTGGGGATGACATTTTTTGCAGGCACATTTGTCCGTCACCCCATGGCCATGGCTGCCGCGCGCGCGGTGCTTGATTATTTAAAAGAACAGGGCCCGGGACTGCAGCTTCGCATGACGGAACGCACAGATCTTTTGTGTCGTACGCTCAATTCCTATTTTGAAGCCGTCTGCGCTCCTATTCGCCTCTCAAATTTCAGTGCAGTGATGGTAATCGAACACGCTCCAGATCTTAAATACGCAAGCCTGCTTTGGTATTACCTTCGGGAGAAAGGCATTCACGTCTGGGAGAATCGCCCCATTTATCTGACGCTTGCACATAGCGATGAAGACTTTGATAAAGTCATTGCTGCATTTCAGGACAGCGTGCGTGAAATGCAAGAGGCGGGATTTCTGCCAGCCGCACCGGAAGGTATCAATCGTCTCAATCTCCCACGGGAATTTCCCCGCATCGATTCAGCGCCGACCACCGAGGCGCAACGCGAAATCTGGGCATCGGTTCAAATGGGTGACGACGCCAATCGCGCGTACAATGAATCCAATACCATTGAGGTCAATGGACCTCTGGATCGTATTGCTCTTGAGAAGGCGCTACTGCATATCATCCAGCGTCATTCCGCTCTGCGAAGCACCTTCAGTGAGGATGGTCAGCAGCAATTCTTCTATCCTGCACCAGAAAATATCGACCTCCTGGTGACAGACCTCACATCGTTCTCCACGGAAAGCAGGGCTTCGCGTTATGCAGAACTAAAAGCCGAAGGGACAGGCATTCCGTTCGATTTAACGAATGGGCCCCTGCTTCGCCTCAATCTCATTGCATTGGAGCCCGAAAAGCATGCGCTGATTTTTACGGCACATCACATGATTTGCGATGGCTGGTCGTTCGGAATGATTATTGATGAGCTTTCAAAAAGCTATAATGCATTCCGTTCCGGACGTGTTCCCATGCTGCCGCCTCCGCTTCCGTTTGGCGATTATGCGAAAAGTTTGCTATTGGAAAGTGAAGATAAAGAAACTGCTCGGAATTATTGGATTTCTCAATTTGCGGATGGTGCACCTACCCTTGAATTGCCAACGGATCGCACACGCCCGAACCTGAAGTCTTATCCGGGAGCAATGGCGGTTCGTGTCATGGATGCCGGACGTTTCGCGCGCTTGAAAAAAGCAGTTCCAAAACTCGGCGGCACTTTATTCGTTAATTTACTTAGTACCTTTACGACGTTGCTTCATCGCTTCAGCGGACAGAATGATATTGTCGTCGGAATTCCTTCCGCAGGACAAACCCTTATCGGACGTGATGAGCTGATTGGGCAT
>JBDSIH010000255.1:0-2130 GCA_039918055.1 Chthoniobacterales bacterium | reverse complement strand
TGGAAAAATTAATCCACTCCACAGGATTTTATCGGAATAAGGCAAAGAATATCCGGGCTGCGGCAAAAATGATCCTGGAAATCCACCAGGGCAAAGTCCCCCGCACTCTTGAAGAGTTGGCCGCACTTCCCGGCGTAGGGCGCAAGACCGCCAATGTTGTGCTGGGAAATGTATTTAATATCAACGAGGGCGTGGTGGTGGATACCCATGTCACCCGTCTGTCGAATCGTCTGCATCTCACAAAACACAAGGATCCTGTCAAGATAGAGCAGAATCTCATGAAGCTGTTTCCACAGGCAGTATGGGCCGAACTCAGCCATTGGTTCATATGGCATGGACGCAGACGGTGTTATGCAAGAAATCCCGATTGTCCGGCCTGTGAGATTCGCGACCTTTGCCCTACGCGTGACCAGTGGGAAACCGCTTCCCGCGCAAAGAAGAAAAAATAAGAGGCTATTTAAGCCAAAAACCATCCGTCTTACTTCCAATCACGGCGAGTGTAAGCGTAAGAGGAGCTCCCGAATGTCTGAACTTCACTCTCCATGAATAAACGACCCGCTTACCTTCCACTTGTGAGCCAAGTGGCTCCAGCCTGTAGCCTGCGGCGATTTTCGGACCGATATCCTTTACGGTAGTATCAAAGTCTTTCTTATTCATTTTCAGAAAATCCAGCGTTCCTCCGGAGACAAATTCCGGAAAATTATCATCCGCAATGGCCTGAAGCAGTCTTTTAGGCGTTGCCTGCGCATCCGATGAAGCAGACGTAGCAGCAAGACACGCCGTGGCAAAAAGCATAAGCATTCCTGCGATAACTGAACGGCGCATAAGTTTTATCATGAAAATTTTTATCACACCACGGACTCAATTCAAATTGAAATAGCTGAAACCCAAAGGCTGAACAAAATGATAAACAACGAAAACCACAAGTGTGATGGAGAAAGCGGCGACAGCAAACCTCAATGAACCCTGAACAAATCCCTTAATACCCAGGATCAAAGCCACACAAAGCAAAGCAGCCGGTGTCGCACAGATAAGCAGAGGCAATATAGGATGATGATTTAGAAGCTGGTAATAAGGCCCTTTGAGAAAGCTCGGTAGTAATTGCCATATAATTGTCGTTATAAGGATTGTCGTGCCCATCGACTCGCAAAAGAACCGTGTAAATCCTTGCCATGCCACATAGGTGAGCATGCCAAACACGAGAAAAAATATAACTGTTCGTGCTGGAATACTGCTCTTAAATATTGCCGAGGGGGTTGGCATGAGTATCTAGGGATAGTCTACCTCAGAAAAGCGCAAAATGAAAGCAGCATATCAGCCGCTTAAGGCCATCTAGTTCTTACGCGGCAATTCGGCGCAAAACTCGGCAATCCGGCTTGTCGCTATCTTAATTTGCTCAAGGCCAGTGGCATAGCTACAGCGAATATGCCCCTCCCCGCTCATTCCAAAAGCGGTTCCCGGGACAACGGCGACTTTCTTTGTCCGCAATAATTCCAGCGCAAATGTTTTGCTGTCCAATCCCGTACTTGTGATATCCGGAAATATATAAAATGCACCATGTGGTTTAGGACAGTGAAGTCCGAGATCATTAAAGCTACGCACGATGTAATTTCTGTGAAGCAGATATTCCGCGCGCATATGCTCCACACCCGCTGCTCCATGCTCCAGTGCTTCAATAGCGGCTTCCTGCCCCATGATCGGTGCGCACAAAATGGAGTATTGATGAATTTTCATCATCGCCTCAATGAGTTCAGCCGGCGCGCAGGCATAGCCAATACGCCAGCCTGTCATGGCAAACGCCTTCGACATTCCGTGCATGAAAACCGTGCGTTCTTTCATCCCGGGCATCGTGGCTATAGATACCCGCGGCGCATCATCATACGTTAGCTCGCTGTAAATCTCATCGGTCAAAACCACGATATTGTGCTTCACGCAAAGTGCTGCAATTTTCTTCGCATCCTCTGGCAAAAGTATCGCCCCCGTGGGATTGGTGGGGAAATTCAGCATCAGCACTTTCGTGCGCGGGCTAATGACTTTTTCGATATCTTCCGCGCGGAGAGAAAAGTTATTCTCTTTACGTGTGGCGATGGGGCGCGCCACCCCGTATGCCAACGCAATGCTGGGGGCATA
>JBDSIH010000254.1:0-4617 GCA_039918055.1 Chthoniobacterales bacterium | reverse complement strand
GTCGAAGTTCTTGAGATGGTGCATAGCGGAAGACGTCTCACGCTGCGATGTGATTTCCGCAGAAGGGAAGTGGATGCACTACGGGATTCTGAGGGACGGTTTCTTCTCAATTCTCCAGCACGCATTTCGGAGGAGTTTACGGAAACCAGCTATCTGCTTCCGGATGGAAAGGTCATTCAGCCGGTGTTGCATTCGCCCGCTTATGCATGGCGTAAACTCGGTTTGGTGGATGCGCAGGGAAACCCTACGGAGCGTGGGCGCATTGCCGCGCAATTTCAGGCAGGCGAGGGACTCATGATCGCCGCAGCTCTTGAGGATTCCAACTACCCGGTGACATTACTTTTGCAGCATCTTGCAAATTTGCGCGGCGGCCTTCGCTTCTCTAACGCACTTGCCGGAGAGGGGGATTTATTGTCGCTTGCGGCACGCCGCTGCTATGGGCATCTGGATTTCCCGGGATATTTAAACGTGGGACTCTCGACGGATTATGGAGAAGGAACTTCCGCTGCAATTGCGGCTTTTGAAAAAGGCGGAAAGCCGCGACACGAGCGGGAGGCGGAAGGAATCCGTCGAGGCGATGTGGAGCGCGCTAGACTCGAATGGCTGAGTCTTCTGCGTCATGTCGCTTTTGCACTGTTACCTGAAAATCTCTGCAACCTTGAATTCCAGAAGAAGGCAAAAGAACTCCTGCAGCAGCTTGTCACAGAGAATGCGCTGAATCGTGTGCTTTCATTACAGGAGTCGCTTGCTGTCCGTCCGCTTTTTAAAGCAAAACGGGATAATCAACTGCTTGTTTGAACGGATTTTTGCGGTTAGAACAAGATGCTCAAATGGCTAAGAAAGAAAAATCGGAGATGAAGGATTTATTGCGACGTCCGCGGCGGAATCGTGCAGGCATTGCGATTCGCTCGCTTATTCGTGAGACACGCGTTGGAGTTGAGGACCTGATTTATCCGCTGTTTGTGCGGGATGGAAAGGAAGCGCCAGAGGCAGTAGGTTCGATGCCGGGCGTGTTTCGCTATTCTGTGCCGCAGCTTGTGAAGGAATGCCGGAGTGTTGCTGAACTTGGAATTCCCGCAGTCGCCCTGTTTCCGTGTATCGATGAAAAGCATAAAAGTGCAAAGGGAACGCATGCACTTTCGCATAAAAACGTGCTCTTCCACGCCATCTCGGAAGTGAAAGCTGCGTGTCCCGGATTGCTTGTCATTACGGATGTTGCGCTGGATCCTTATACCGATCATGGGCACGACGGGGTGTTGGATGACAAGGGACACGATGTGGCAAATGACAGGACGATAGAAATTTTGCAGCAACTCGCTATTAAAGAAGCGGAAGCGGGCGCCGATCTTGTAGCTCCTTCCGACATGATGGATGGGCGTATTGGTGCAATCCGCCGCGCGCTTGATGGCGAAGGTTTTGATCAGACGGGAATCCTTTCTTATGCGGTCAAGTTTGCCTCCGCGATGTATGGGCCGTTTCGCGATGCAGTAGGCAGCAAAAAGAAGGCGAGTCCGATCGATAAACGCGGGTACCAGATGGATCCGGCAAATCTGCGGGAGGCACTTTTGGAAGCACGTCTCGATGAGGATGAAGGGGCGGACATTTTAATGGTGAAGCCCGCAGGATTATATCTGGATGTCATTCGTGCGGTACGTGAGCAGACGGAGTTGCCGCTGGCGGCCTACCAGGTTTCCGGGGAGTATGCGCAAATTCATGCTGCAGCAAAACTGGGATGGCTTTCCTATGAAGCAGTGAGGGATGAATCGCTGCTCGCGATCAAGCGGGCAGGGGCGGATATGATTTTGACTTACTTCGCCAGGGAAGTGGCCATGGGGCTTCGCTGACCGATGCTTAACGCGCGAGAATTTCGAACTTAAAGCGGTAGCCCTCAGGGGTTTCTTGATGAGATTAGCCAGTCCAAGTCTCAAGAAGAAAGTGTGTCTGAGTGTGGTATTTTGACAAACGTGTTTAGTCGCTACTGGTCTTCCAGCTGCCCTTAATAAGAAGCACTCGGGCAGGTCTCATGATGCCGAATTTTCCCTGGTGGAGTTTGCCGCAAAGAAGTTCTATTGCAGCAGAGCCGGTTTCTTTGTTCTTCTCGTCAATACCGGAAGATTTTTTCGTCATTTCATTAAGCTGGAGTTGCACGATGTCAGGGACGCGGGAAAGTCCGCTATTAGCTAGAGCCTGGGTGACTTCATAATCCCTTGCCAGAAGGATTTTGGGTTTCCATTTTCGAATCCACGGAATGAGATACTTTTGCTTTTCCGATAAAATATCAGGAGTGATCAGTGGAGGAATCTGAAGGTTTTTCGGCAGGGTGGATGTATGAAACAAATAACGCGCAAGACAGGTGGCGGATGTTTCCTTATTAAATACATCCTTCAGCACAAGCCCTATGGATTGGGGGCCGTTTTTCAGAAGCTGCTCCATGCAGAGATCGGTATTGTATTGAAAATCCGCGCAGACGTGATCTGCCACTGCGGGAGTAAAAGGATGATTCAGGGAAACTACGGCAAATTTTTTCCAGACATTCCATTCCATCTTTACACTGGATGTCGCGTAATGCGGAAAAACAACGCCCTCGATGCCACGGTTCTGAAGGATGGTGCTGAGGCGCTTTTGGGTCATGCCGGATTCATGCATCCAAAACGCATCCAGTTTATAGCCAAGCAGGGATGCCTGTTTCTGTGCACCATCCCAATACGCGCGTGAGATGGGATGGCGTTGCCAGAAATCCTGCGTAATTTCCTGATTGATCCATGCAAGAACGGCACCTCTGTTGACGACGCCCGCTTTTCTCGAAGCAAGTCGCTGGGCATCTACGGAAGGGCGATAACGCAGCTGTGCAGCTATTTTATGGATAAGTGCGCGTTGAGCAGTGGACACTTCCTTTGAACCTGCAAGTGCCAGACTGACTGTGCTTTGGGAGACGCCCGCCAGTTTTGCGATCCCTTTCTGTGTGGAACTCATACGTATGAGTATTGAAGAATTGGACATCGTTGTCAAAGACGGGGCATGGTGACGTCGTAATTTCTCCTATATGAGCAGTCCCTTAACAGAAGCGCTTCCTTTTGAAGTATTACGCAGAACCTGGCAGCCGGTCATCAACGCCGCTGATCTTCCGCCCGGAAAGGTAACGGGGTACACTTTACTTAATAAGAACCTTGTTCTTGCCCGCTTTACTGACGGGACACTTTTGGCTGCTGACAATGCCTGTCCGCACAAAGGCTTTGATCTCAGCAGAAGTTCGATCTGCGATAATACGCTTCAATGCGCTTATCACGGGTGGCGATTTGGTGGGGACGGTGCCTGTGTGAATATTCCCTCCCTGCTGAATCCTCCGGCAAACAAACTGGAGCTTTCGCATCTGCGTAATTACGGCATCCAGGAACGTTATGGAATCGTCTGGGTGCTGTTGGAGAGTCCTGAAATCGCACCCTTGCCGCACATTCCTGAACTGGAAGGTGACTGGACATATATAGTGGCGCCACCGATGAAGTTTGCCAATGGGTATCGGCGGGAAATGGAAAACTATATCGATATGACGCATTTCGCCTTTGCGCATCAAACGACTCTGGGTGCCGCGGCGAGCCCCGTAGTTCCTCCAATGGAGATCGAGGAATACGCAGATGGATTCTTCATGGATGCGCCATTTCCTGCATTGGAGACACCGCACGAAATGCCCGGTAAGCTGCAACAGGCGCATCGACGCCGTTTGCGTTGCTACCTCCCAAACTTCACGATTATAAGACAGACTTTTGAGGATGGCGACGAGCGCGTGCTACTGCATGTTCCTTCCCCAAACACGCAATTTGAATCTACGATTTTCTGGTCACTGGCTATATCCCCGAAATTCGACGGCCCTGAGGCGAAATGGCAGGTCGAGTTTGCCACGCGCGTGCTGGAGGAGGATCGCGCAATGTGCGAGAATCAGATTCCCAAAGAAGTACCCATCAATCCTGAAAAGGGTGGATGGGGTGTTCTTGTAAGCCCCGGGGATACTCTCGCCAATACTTTCCAGAAAACTTTCCGCCGCTGGCTGCTGCAACACAAGCCCGCATAGCGGAAGTTTCTGTAGGAATTAAAGTCGGTCGCTTATTTGGTGGCTGCTACGCGACAGGATGCGGGGCTGCCATCGGCTTCGACAAACATCCGATTATAGGTTTCCTCGTCTACGATTTGGCTCGTTGCGGCGCGGAAATGGAACTGCATGGCGCGGCGACGGTAATCGCTCTTGTTAGGGGGCGTTTCGTGAGGAATCAACCCAGAGAAAAACATGGCTCCTCCCGCAGGAATAGGGACGGGAATAATTTTTGAAGGGTCGATGCGATCCGGCATGATTTCGCAGTCCCGGTCATGAAAGTGACGGAGGGCGCCATTTTTGTGTCCCTGGGCGATGACGTGCATGCAACCGTTTTCAATTTTTGCATCGTCGAGAGCGATCCAGACGCCGACAACCGCATCAAGCGGCGAGATGGAGAAATAGGCATCATCCTGATGCCAGGGCTTTTCAGTGCCGACCAAAGCGGGTTTTATCAATGCCATATCCTGAAAGTGGATGGGATTGGGTCCAATCAGACTTGCGACGGTGCGCATGATAGAGCCGGAGGGGTC
>JBDSIH010000253.1:0-6342 GCA_039918055.1 Chthoniobacterales bacterium | reverse complement strand
AGCAGGCCGACGGCACGGCGTGGATGGCATTCTATTGCATGCAGATGCTCTCCATCTCCCTTGAACTCGCGCAGGAAGATAGAGTTTACGAAGATCTTGCCTCCAAATTTTTCGAGCATTTCGTCCGTATCGTGCATGCGATGAATTCGCTCGGCGGCACGGGTCTTTGGAATGAGGAGGATGGGTTTTATTACGATATGCTTGATATCGGAGAGCAGCATATTCCTCTCAAGGTTCGCTCCATTGTCGGTTTTATTCCGTTGTTCGCCACGGGAATCATTCGTGCTGACTATGTGGCATCACTTCCGGATTTTGCCCAACGCGTGCAGTGGTTTGTGAAACATCGTCCGCTGTTGTCCCAGCACATGATTGCCAATAATCCTGATGTGGCGCATGACAACCGTTTGCTGGCTATCACGACGCGCGATCGCCTGCAGCGCGTGCTGAGATACATGTTCGACGAAGATGAATTTCTGTCTCCGCACGGCATCCGCTCGGTTTCAAAATATCACGATAAGCATCCGTATACTTATTGGGTGGACGATAAGCCTTATTCGGTCGATTACGAACCCGGCGAAGGAACGACCGGGATGTTTGGCGGGAACTCAAACTGGCGCGGGCCAATCTGGTTTCCGATTAATTACCTCATCATTGAAGCGTTGCGCACGTATCACCACTTTTATGGCGATACGTTCCAGGTAGAATTTCCCACCCGTTCGGGAAATTTTGTTTCTCTGGCAAAAGCGGCGGAATTGCTCACGCAACGTCTGGTCTCTTTATTTTTACCGGATGAAAATGGGCGTAGGCCTTGCCATGGCGATCAGGCGAAGTATGCGGATGATCCCAACTGGAAAGATCTCGTTCTTTTCAATGAATACTTCCATGCGGAAACCGGACGCGGCTGCGGCTCCAGTCACCAGACAGGATGGACGGCGTTGGTTACCGATCTTCTCAACCTTGAGAAGCACTGGGATTTTTAAACGGGAAGCGTTTTCGCAGGGGGTTTATTTTCCTCAGCGCCGATCAGGCCGCTCTGGCAAAGCTTTGTATACAGCCCGCCGTGTCGGAAAAGCTCCTCGTGGCGTCCGCGCTCGATGATCTTTCCGCGTTCCATGACGAGAATCTGGTCGGCATGGCGAACCGTCGAGAGGCGATGCGCAATGACGAAGCTGGTGCGCGTCTGCATGAGGCGATCAAGAGCTTGTTGAATCAGGCGTTCCGTTTCCGTATCCACGCTGGCTGTGGCTTCATCAAGAATGAGAATCGGAGGATTCTTTAAAAGTGCACGCGCGATGGAAATGCGCTGCTTCTCACCTACGCTGAGGCGGATGCCGCGTTCGCCAACGGAGCTGTGCAGCCCTTTCGGCATACGGCGAACGAAAGCGTCCGCATTAGCCGAGCGAAGCGCCTCCCACATTTCCTCTTCGGTGGCGTCGGGTTTTCCAACGCGAAGATTTTCCGCAGTCGTTCCATTAAAGAGAAAGCTTTCCTGAGTAACAACGGCAATGGACTGTCGCAAGACATTGCGCGGCAGATCCCGCAGAGGGCGGCCATCCAGAAGAATGTCGCCGGAAAGGTATTCATAGAAACGGACGAGTAAATTCACGACGGAAGACTTACCTGCACCGGTAGGGCCAACTAAAGCGATCATCTCGCCGGGCTTTGCATGCAAACTGATATCATGAAGTACTGGCATGTTCTCCGCGTAGTGAAATTCAATTTTATCAAAGACGACGTCGCCGCGAAGAGGGGGTTCGGATTTTTCCGAGACGATTCCAGGCTCACTCGGCGCATCCATGATTTCAAAGACGCGTTCGCCTGCCGCACGGCCGGACTGAAAGAGTTGGTTTAAATTATGAAGCCGACTGATCGGCTCATACAGGAAGCGCACATACATCAGAAATGCAACCAGGATACCGGCAGGCATGTCATGGTATAGAACCTGATATGCGCCGAAGCTGACGACCAGCACCATGCCACAGGAGTTAAGAAAACTCATGGAAGGGTTGTATATGGCCCACACCCTCATGACATTCAGGGTCATCTGCCGTAGATGATTGCTGGTCGCATCAAAGCGCTGGTGCTCGGACTTTTCGCTGACATAGGTCTTAATCTGGCGAATGCCAGCGAGATTATCCGCCAGCAGCGTATTCATGGCCGATGCCGCCATGCGTTGTTTGCGGTAGCGCTGACGCGCTGTCGCTGTAAAAATAATCGCACCCAGCAACATCAGGGGAAGGGGGGCGGCCGCAACGGCTGCCAGCAGGGGATTGGAGTAAATCATTAATGCACCCACGATTATGATTTGCAGACAGGAGACGAGACCCTGTTCCACGCCATCGATCAGCACGCGCTCGACGGAGGTGACATCTTCCAGAAGGCGCGTCATGATATCGCCGGTGGAGCGGTGATCAAACCAGTTCAGAGGCAGTGACTGGATGTGGCCGTAGAGATCGCTGCGAAGATCGACGATCACCCGTTGCTCGAAGTGATTGTTTAAAAGAATGCGCAGGCTATTTAAAAGGTCCTGTAAAAAAAAGGTGCCGAAACCGGCAAGCATCAAGGGAACTAAAAGCTGAGGTTGTTTCTTGGTGATGACATCATCGATGATCTTTTGCGTGATGACAGGGAAGCAGATGACCAGCAGCGTCATTAAAACGGCACAGGAAAACATTCCAATCGCCATCAGGCGGTATTTTCTTAAATAAGGTAAAACTCGTAAAAAAACGTTCATTGGCAAAAGAAGTGTAAAGAATTGAACAGTTTTTCAGAAATGCGACATATTTTGCAAAAAAACATACATCTCCTGTATTAGAAGGAATTTTCGAAAGGGAGAGTAGCATTTTTTACGATAAGTCCGCCAGTTGGCACGCTCTCTGCTTTATTTCTTGGTGAAGATGAAAATACCATCCCTTTTTCCCAAGCAAATGGTCGGTGTAAGACTTGTCCTTCTACTTATAGCCGTAATATCCGCCAGCTTACTTTGCACTTCTTCCGTGAGCGCACAGGCTGCGGCGCCGACTCCTCCGGCGGCCACACTGGAACAGCGTGTGACGGATCTGGAGCAGTATTTCCAGAATGCCTCCGTGGGTGGTCCCACAGGCACTACCTGGACGTCGAAAATCGCTGGAGTCCCCGGGCCCGGTGATAATGCCTGGCTCATCGTGGCGAGCGCCCTTGTGCTTTTCATGACGCTGCCCGGTCTCGGTTTATTCTATGGCGGGCTCGTTCGCCAAAAGAACGTACTATCCGTGCTGGCACAGTGTCTTAGTATTGCGGGGTTGGTGATCATTATCTGGTGGGCAGTGGGCTACAGTCTCGCTTTCGGAACCAGCTTCACTGCAGACAGGACGCATCCTACCTTGCTCGGCTCGATTTTGGGCGGAACGGATTATTTCTTTTTGAAGGGCATCACCGGGGCCCCCAATACGGATTACTCCTATTGGGTTTCGCAGAATATCTTTTCGATGTTCCAACTCATGTTTGCGATCATTACGCCGGCGCTGATCGTAGGAGCCGTTGCGGAGCGCATGAAATTCTCCGCCGTGTTGTTATTTGTGACACTGTGGATGTTCATCGTTTATCTTCCGATGGCGCACATGGTCTGGGGTATTACAGGCATGATGAACGGCGTGTGGAATGCCACAGCCTCTATCAAGGCCATTGATTTTGCGGGCGGCACGGTAGTTCACATGTCTTCCGGTTGGTCGGCATTGATTCTCTGCATGATGCTTGGCAAGCGCCTTGGCTTCGGCAAAGAGCACATGGCCCCGCACAGCATGGTACTTTGTATGGTCGGCACGGGAATGCTCTGGGTTGGCTGGTATGGCTTTAATGCAGGCAGTGCACTTGCTGCAGACGGTATCGCCGCGAATGCTTTTGTCACCACCACACTTGCGGCGGGAGTCGCCTCCTTTGTATGGGCAATGTTGGAATACATTATTCGCAAAAAACCAAGCGTTCTTGGTTTCTGTTCCGGCGCGGTTGCTGGCCTGGTCGTTATTACGCCTGCCTGCGGATTTGTAACACCGAATTCGGCAGTCATCATTGGTATTCTGGCCGGAGTTATTCCCTTTATTTTCGTCATGAAGCTCAAAGGCATCTTTGGCTACGATGATGCGCTGGACACTTTCGGCGTGCATGCGGTCGGCGGGACGCTCGGTGCACTCGTGACCGGTATTTTTGCTTCAGTGGACGCAAATGCAAATCTGGCGACAAATCTTAAGGACATCGTTGGCAAGACACTCTGGTTGGAGCAACTGAAGGCAATCGGGGTGACGCTGATGCTTTCCATCGTGGGAACAATCATCATCGCATCCATCGTAAAAGCGGTGATCGGACTGCGCGCTTCACCGGAAGTGGAAACTGAAGGGCTGGATCTTGCCGAACATGGCGAAGAAGGCTACATCATGGACCACAGATCTTAATTTAATAACAGCAGAGGCCAATACCATGAAAAAAATCGAAGCGATCATTAAGCCATTTAAACTCGAAGAGGTGAAGGACGCCTTGTCCGATCTCGGTCTTGAGGGAATGACGGTAAGTGAAGTCAAAGGTTTCGGGCGGCAGAAGGGCCACACCGAAATCTATAGGGGTAGCGAATATACGGTGGATTTTCTGCCAAAGATCAAAGTGGAAGTCGTCATTCCCGATGATCTCGTGGAAAAAGCCTCAGCAGCAATTGTCGCAGCGGCAAGAACCGGAAAAATCGGGGACGGCAAGGTTTTCATTTACCCGGTGGATGAAGCCATCCGTATCCGCACCGACGAGACTGGCGATAAGGCGGTTTAAAGTTACCCCCCTTATTCCTTTAACAGAGATTGTGGGTTGATCGAAGGAGAGCGATCGCCTATATCCCGGCAGAAATCTATATGGATATAGGCACCTGGTTAAGAGAGAAGGACGTAGCATATTTCGGCAAGGCATTTGCCGACTATCCTGATATTCGCCTGCGCGATGCCCGTGTCGAAGAAGTGGATATTAATTCCTGCAACGGACTTCTCCTGACGGGGGGCGTCGATATCAGCGGGGAATTTCTTTCCCAGGAAAATATCGACGAAACGCAAATCAAAGATCCTGATCCACTACGCGACACATGGGAAATGGCAGCGGCCCGCTCGGCCTACAACCGTAAATTACCCATTCTCGCAATCTGCCGTGGGCTGCAGATTCTCAATGTTGCGCTCGGAGGCACGCTCCGGCTGCATGTGGATGGGCATCAGCATCTCAGCGATGAAAATGCACAGGACCTACATTATGTTATGGATACGCCCTTCCGGTTTGAGCGGGTCAATAGTAACCACCACCAATGTCTCGATCGTGTCGCCGATCCTTTGGTAGTGGAAGCAATTCACCCTCCAGACGGGATAATTGAGCAGGTGCGTATCAGAGATTATCCGTGGGGATGGGGGATGCAGTACCATCCCGAGCGACATGGCATGTATCGCTCGATTTTCGACGCATTTGCAAAAGCGCTTTAAAAGTTTATTTTTTCGGAACGGGGCTTTTTAAGAAGTCCTCGAGGCCTTTGTTAAAAACTTTATCCATCTCCGGCTCGGTGAGAGCACGATCCGCTAAGAATCCGAAATCATCCACATAGCTTTCGGGAACCAGGTCGTTAAACATGACAAATTTTTGTTTTCCCTGTGCGGCTGAAATACTGGTAACGCCCAGCGCGGCGGCATCCGCGTCACCTATTGGCAAGCCGTTTGCATAAAACATGATTTTACCTTCATTAAAAGTAAGCCCTGCATGCATCCATTCCTGTGGCTCTATAAAAGGGATTTTACCGGAGGCGAACGATTGGCGTGAGCCGTCACTTTTTACGAACTGAAAGTAAAAACACTTATTGTTGCTTGAGTAAACCAGCGTAAAAGCTCCTGGCACTGCGGGCAGTCGTGAGAGAACAGTGAAGTTTTTCACCGCCGCCGGCCGCACCCATGCAGTGATTGTCATTTTGTGAATTTCGCCGTCCAAGCCCTGTGCAGAGCCCTCAAGGCCACCGATGTTTACGTCGCGCTGATTTTTTTTCTCTGCGATCAGCATGCTTCCTTTGCCGAATTTATGTTGATCGGTGGTCTGGTGAGTATCTCCCATGTATTTGATGTCATAAAAGCTCTCATTGGAATTTGTGGGCATCGCGGGATCGTTATTATCTTCAAAGTAATAATAAATATCAGAACCGGAGGCGAAGCTGTGGCTTGCACCAATCGGAATTAGAATCGTCAATACAGTAATAAGTAAGTGGCGGGGTTTTTTCATAAGAGGGATTTTAAGCATTTGGAGGGTGAGGAGGGAGTTTTAGGAGAGTGTTCCAGTCCATCGGTGTGAAGTTTATCCATC
>JBDSIH010000252.1:0-26087 GCA_039918055.1 Chthoniobacterales bacterium | reverse complement strand
GGAAATGGGCACGGCAATTGCCGAAGCACTCTAAAACCGGCAAAAAATTGGGAAATTGCGCCAAAATCGGGCAAATTTGGCAGGATTGGCATTTATTTAGCCTCTCTGTAAGGTTTGCCTTGACGGTTGTTTTGAAAGACTCCTAGTTTGGCGGGCGTACTAAAGATCGGGAGGCATGCCAAATTGTCCCGCTTTCGATTCGCACAAAACCAACAATTTAAGATGTTTGACAGTGTTTTAGGGCTTTTTTCAAATGACATCGGTATTGACCTCGGAACGGCCAATACTCTTGTTTACGTAAAGGATCACGGAATTGTTCTTCGTGAGCCATCGGTCGTTGCCGTCCAGGCGGGAACGAACCGGGTACTCGCCGTGGGCGATGAGGCAAAACGAATGCTCGGCCGAACGCCGGGAAACATCGTTGCCATTCGTCCGCTGAAGGATGGCGTGATCGCAGATTTCGAAATTACGGAGGCGATGCTTCGCCACTTCATCAGCAAGGTTCACAATCGCCGCCGCATGGTTCGTCCCCGCGTCGTCATTGCCGTACCAAGCGGTATTACTGAAGTGGAAAAGCGTGCGGTAAAAGATTCGGCCACGCATGCCGGAGCCCGTGAAGTTTATTTGATCGAAGAGCCCATGGCAGCAGCCATCGGGGTGGGACTACCCGTGCAGGACGCCGCAGGCAACATGATTATCGATATCGGTGGTGGCACGACAGAAGTCGCGCTCATCTCTCTTTCCGGAATTGTTTTCAGCCGTAGCGTGCGGGTAGCCGGTGATGAGCTTGATGAAGCCATCATCCAATACATGAAACGCGCCTATAACCTCATGGTTGGTGAGCGTACGGCGGAAGATATCAAAATCAAAATCGGCTCAGCCTATAAGCTGGAGAAGGAAACGAGCATGGAGGTCAAGGGCCGCGATCTCGTAGCCGGACTTCCCCGCACGATTACGATTACCTCGCAGGAAGTGCGCGAAGCGCTTCTGGAACCTATTTCAACGATTGTGGATTCCGTGCGTATCACGTTGGAACGCTGCCCGCCCGAGCTATCCGCCGATTTGGTCGACCGGGGATTGGTGCTTGCAGGTGGAGGCGCATTACTCCGCGGATTGGACAAGCTTCTTGCAGAAGAAACCGGACTGCCCGTGCATGTCGCCGATGATCCATTGAGCGCTGTAGCGGAAGGAACCGGCAAGGCCCTGCAGGAATTGAAGTTTCTCCGGGCAGTGTCTTCTTCCGACAAGGTAAACCGTAGCTAAGCGCGACGTGCGAGCAGAGCTCCATACGCTTCAATTTTAACTTTTTTACGCAGAACCATTATGCGGCATATTAACTGGGTGATCGTAGTCATCGTGCTGCTTGTGGCGGTGATTCTTTCGACCATCGGCGCAGGACCGATGCGCGCCTGGAGAGCTCGGTTTGTCTCTACTGAAGCGCCGCTTTTAAAAGGCGGCAATGTCGTGAAGAAACAAATCGAATCCGTCGGCAAGGGCCTCAAGAGTCTCGATCAGCTTGAAACGGAAAATGCGCAGCTCGTAACCGATAACAAGTTGCTCCTCGCGGAAAATAAAATTCTCCGCGATATCGAAAAGGAAAACCAGAAGCTCCGGCAGGCGCTGGAATATCGCGAACGCGCGAAATACAAACTTCTCCCCGCACGCGTGATCAGCCGCGATGCTTCCGCGTGGTGGAATACGGTAAAGATCAATCGTGGGTTTGAAGATGGCGTGGAGGAAGACATGACGGTTGTTACCGAAGACGGACTTGTGGGAAAGACGACCACGATCGGAAAGAACGAATCCATCGTACTTTTAGTGACGGATGAGAGCTGCAAAGTGGCCGCAAAAATCGACGGACTGCACGAACAGGGAATCCTGAGCGGATTGCGCGTGCAGAGTTCCGACAAGCCGCAGCTGCAGCTGAATTATTTGACCAAAAATGCCGCGCTGGCGCAGGGGCAGAAAGTGGATACGGTGGGTGTGAGCGGAGGCGTTTTCCCTCCCGGAATAGCACTGGGGACCATCCAGAGCTTTCACACTCGGGAATTGGACAGTCAGGCCATTTTAACGCCAGCGGTGGACATTCCTAATGTGGAGGATGTGTTTGTCGTTATGGGGGCGAAATGAAAAATCTGGGTATTTTTTTCGGGTTGCTTCTTTGCATCTTTCTCTCCCTTGTACTTCAGGAGTTTATTCCGCCCCTGAAGGTGCTGGGTAGTGCGCGCGTCGACCTGGTTCCTGTTTTCTTTTGTTTCGGAGCCTTGCTGCTGCCTTTTTCTTTCGCGGTTATCCTCGCACTCTTTACCGGGCTTCTGGTGGATCTTGCCAATCTGCAAATTCTTTCCGGCCATGTTGAAATTGCGCTCGGATGGTCTATTTTCCTGTATGTGCTATTCGCATGCATCCTACAGGGTCTGCGCCCGGTCTTTTTACGCGGACGCTGGGAAATTCATGCTTTCGCCAGCGGCATCTGCGCCATCATTTTTCTTCTTGGGCAATTTATCATGATTACAGCGAGACGCGGCGGCGTTGAAATACCTCCTCTCGCGATTACGAAAATTCTGGTTCCCGGAAGCATTGCGTTTCTGTTGGCACCGGTCGTCTACTTTATAGCAATGCTGCTGGGGGTAAGACCGGCGCAGGGAAAGGCCCGACGCTACTAAGACCATGCGCAGAGCTATTCCAGGACTGAAGGTCTACATCTTTGCAGGAATCATCCTGATGGGGCTGAGCGGGCTGTTGTTTAAGCTGTGGTATGTGCAGATCGCTCATGGGAGCGATTATATCGTGAAAAGTAACGGGAAGTCACAGGTGACTGTGCGGCTCCCGGCAGTGCGTGGGGAGATCCTTGATAAAAACGGGATTTCCCTGGTTCAGAACCGCTCGAGCTTTGAAGTGGATTTTTATCTACCCGCCATGGTTCAGGCCTACCGTGCGCTGCATAAAGGCGTCGTGCCGGTGGTTAAATATCGGCAAAATGTGCACGATATGCCGAAAGAGCATGGTGAGGCCGACGTGCAGAAAATTGTGAACGAAGCCATCATGCCTCGCCTTGAAGAGCTGGGCATTGCGCATGATTACAACAGCCACAAGCTTCAGATGCATTACCGGAATAATACGCTGGTGCCGTACAGCTATATTCAGGATCTCGACTTCGAGACGATGGCCAAATTTTCGGAGAACAACATCGGGCTGCCCGGAGTCGATGTCACGGTCAAGCCCGTGCGTAATTATGTTTATGGAGCGTTTGCCGCTCATCTTCTGGGGTATGTGGGGCCAGAAAAGAGGACGGATATTGAAGAGAGCAAAAAATATAATTTCTATCAGCCGGATCTTCAGGGACAGGTAAACCTCGAGCTTACTCTCGATGATGAACTGAAGGGCACTCCAGGCGTTAAAATTCTTCAGCGTAATGCCAAAGGAGTAATTGAGGGCGAGGTTGGCATGGTAGAGCCCAAGCAGGGATCGAATGTTTATTTAACTATCGATGCGCGGATTCAGTTTATCGTGGAGCAGGCCCTGCGTTCGGTGGGCCGTGGCGCGGCGGTGGTAGTGGATCCTAATAATGGCAACATTCTCGCCATGGCATCGGTGCCTTCCTACGACCCGAACACATTCATTCCGAGTATATCTACGCAGGATTGGGTAGATATCAATAAAGACGAAACGAACCCGATGCTGAATCGCGCCATCAGCGCTTACGCGCCGGGCTCTACGTATAAGTTAATGGTGGCCCTTGCGGGCTTGCGCAAAGGCGTTGGCAGCCGAAGCTTCAATTGCGGTGGCGGGGTGACCTATGGCAATACCTTCATGAAATGCTGGATCGCCGCCAAGGGGGGTAATCACGGAGTCCTGAATCTACCCACCGCTATCAAGCTCTCTTGTAATGGCTTTTTCTACCAATACGGGAATGCGGCAGGTATTGATATTATCGATTCCACGGGAGCCCTGCTCGGGCTTGGCTCAAAAACGGGAATCCCTCTTTCCGGCGAGGCGCCGGGTGTGCTTCCCGGGCCGGAGTGGTTGACGGAAAACAAGCCCAACGAACGTTGGTCGGCGGGATTAACAGCGAATACTTCCATCGGCCAGGGTGATGTGCTTGCGAGCCCTCTCCAAATGGCCATGATAGGCGCCACGCTCGCGAATGGAGGCATCTGCTATGAACCCCGCCTGGTTGATAAGGTCGTCGCTCAGGACGGCACGCTGGTCTCTGAAACACCGATTAAGATTCGCTCCGACATGATCAAGGATGGCGGGCTTACTGCCGAGCAGATCGAGATTGTCCGCAAAGGGATGTTCCGGGTTGTTAATGAAGAGGGTGGCACTGCGGGCAAGGGGCGTGTCAAAGGAATCCAGGTGGCTGGCAAAACCGGAACGGCGCAGTTCTGGCGCGGAAAGGTAAAAGACAACCATACCTGGTTCCTTTCGTTTGCGCCGTATGACAAGCCTCGCTACGTCATATGTCTTCTGGTTCAGGGGGCAAACTCCGGCGGTGGCGTCTGCGCTCCGCTGGCCGCAAAAATTTATACGGACATCTTTGCCATGGATGAAGGAAAGATTCCCGAGCTCGTTGCGCTGGAACCGGCTAAGGGCAATTTCAAATTTGTGGAGAGTATTGATTTTGGACGGGGCGTTCCTGCTGCGACGACTGCGGCGGATGATGAAACCGCACCCGTGGACAGTGATGCACGTGCTCAGGAGAGCAAACCTGATGCGGCTCCGAATATCCGGGATGAAGCCGATGAAGGCGGTCGCGTCAAAAATAAAAAGCCCGATAAAAAGGGTCTGGAAGGATTTTTTAAAAACCTTTTCGGCGGAAAGAAAAAAGATAACAATTCGAACAACCAGCAACGGAAACCTTCCGCTCGCTGAGTGAAATTTTAACCACCGCACTCTGGAAACAGGGAGGCGGGTCACCCCAATAATTTTAATGATTGAAACGGTAAAGCGATGGCTGGGCCTGAAGAAGAAAACTTCAGAAACAAAGATCATCGTCAGTTGTGAGAAACTCGAAAAACGCGTCGCCCTGATCGAAAACGGTCGGCTCGAGGAATATACCACGGAACGGGAGACAGACCGGAATATCGTCGGCAGCATCTTCAAGGGAAAGGTCAAGAACGTCGAGTCCGGTCTCAAGGCGATGTTTGTGGATATCGGATTTGAAAAAAATGCGTTCCTGCATTTTTGGGATGCACTGCCAGCCGCTCTCGACAGCGGCATTGAGGAAGTGCGTCGCGGCGGAAATAATTCCGGCAAGAAACAGCAGGAAAAGCGCATCACGGCAAAAGATATCCCGAGCATTTATCCTGCGGGGGCGGACGTCATTGTTCAGGTAACGAAGGGCCCCATCAGTAATAAAGGTCCGCGTATCACGACCAACATCAGCCTGCCCGGGCGTTATCTCGTATTCCTGCCCTACAGTTCGCAGTGCGGTATTTCCCGTAAGATCGAAGATCCCAAGGAGCGCGAACGTCTGCGCACGATTCTCCGCGAGCTGGAAATTCCCGAAGGAATGGGCGTCATCATGCGCACCGTCGGCGAAGGCCAGCGGGCGCGGTATTTTGTCCGCGATCTGAGCCTGCTTCTTGAGCAATGGACGATGATCGAGCAGAAGCTTAAAGAGCAGCCCTCCCCAAGTCTTCTCTTTCAGGAGCCCGATGTCATCGAGCGCACGGTGCGCGACTTCCTTACCGAGGATATCGGCGAGGTTATCATTGATGATGAGCAGTCGACTCTCCGCATGCAGGACCTGATCGGCCAGATTTCCAAGCGCGCACGCAAAAAGGTGCAGTATTATCATGACGTAAAGCCGATTTTTGAGCATTACGGCGTGCAGTCACAGATCGATGAGGCATTTCGCCGCCAGGTCTGGCTACGCTGCGGAGGCTACATTGTCATTGATGAAACCGAAGCCATGATTGCTGTCGATGTGAATACCGGCCGTAACAAGGGCGGGAAGGATATGGATAAAACCATTTTCACGACGAACCTCGAGGCGGTGGATGAAATCGCCCGACAACTTCGTCTGCGAAACATTGGTGGTCTTATCGTTGCGGATTTCATCGACATGAAAAATCGCAAGGATCAGCAGGCCATCTTTAACCGGATGAAGGAACGCCTGCGTAGCGACAAGGCGCGCACGCATGTGCTTCCGCTCTCCTCCCTCGGACTGATGGAGATGACCCGCCAGCGCGCGCAGGAAAGCCTTACCGATTCCCATTACACGGCCTGTCCGTATTGCGCTGGCAGTGGAATCGTCAAGAGCCCGATGACTATGAGTGTGGAGCTTCAGCGCACGCTGCACAGCATCCTGCGCAATCATCAGGATAATGTGCATGAGTTGAAAGTCACCGTGCATCCTGATGTGCTAAACCGTTTGCGCTCGGAAGATGAAAATTTGCTGGTAGAAATCGAACGTAAATATGCCGGAAGGCTTACGTTCCGCTCCGATCCGACATGCCACCTGGAGAAATTTATCATTACGAACGCAGTAACCGGAGAAGCCCTTACCGCCTGATGCCAGTTAATCCCCCCAGATTTAACGGCGTTCGCACGTGGGTGACCCTTGTCATCGCCGTGCTGATTTGCGGGCAATCGGCTGGCTTTGCGTCGACAAAAAAACATCACTCGAGTGGCAGGCGCCACTCCACGTCCAAATCAAAATCCTCAAAAAACAGCAAGTATATTCCTGTTACAAAGCCGAATGTCCTGTACCTGGTCCAGCCGGGATACAGCGAAATAGGTGTCGCTTCCTGGTATGGCGGTCGGGATGTGGGCCGGAAGACGGCCAATGGTGAAACGTATCGCCCCACGGATGTCACGGCGGCACACCTGCGACTTCCTTTTAATACGCTCGTGCGTGTTCAGAGTATTACTACCGGCAAATCCATCATTGTGCGAATCAATGACCGTGGACCCTACATCCGGAACCGCATTATTGATTTGAGCGAAATCTCCGCGAAGAAAATCGGTGTTTACGAACGCGGGCTTTCCAAAGTGAAGCTTGAGGTAGTCAAGACTGTGCCTATCATGATGCAGCCAAACCTTCGCCTGCCATCATCTGCAGATACGCAGCCGCATTCTAAAAAGCATTAGGCCGGAGAAGTCCTACCAGGTCTCTGGCGGAATCGGGATCGGAAATTCGTAACGCGCGAGGCGTTTCTTCAGCTCTGGAGGAATGTGCGCATGCATGACGGCGATATCCTCATCATACTTAATGGAGAGAACATGACCTGCGCGATGCACTTCGGCGAGCAGCGCGGATTCGGTAATGGGAATCCGAAACTCGACCTTTAACCGCCAGGCGCTCAGGCGCGCTTCCAGCTCGTCGATAAGCGCATCGATTCCCTGATCGTGCTTCACGGAAACCGCGACACTTCCCGGATAGCGGTGAACAAGGGATTCCGCGATTTCCGGGCAGCTCAGGCAGTCGATTTTATTAAAGACCAGCAGCGTTTGTTTTCCATCCGCACCGAGTTCGAGAAGCACTTTATCAACCGCTTCCATCTGCTCATGAAATTGGGGGTGGCTGACATCGACGATGTGGATCAGAAGATCGGCAAGGCCGACTTCTTCCAGCGTTGCTTTAAAAGATTCAATGACCGTGTGCGGCAGCTTGCGAATGAAGCCCACCGTATCCGTAAGCAAAATTTTCTGGCGATTAGGAAGAACAAGCTGGCGGGTGGTAGGGTCCAGTGTTGCAAAAAGCTTATCTTCTGTGAGGACTTCCGCGCCGGTGAGGCGATTGAGAAGAGAGGATTTACCGGCATTGGTGTAACCGACGAGCGCCACGACGGGCCAGTTGCGCCGCAGGCGGCCTTCGCGTTGCACGGTGCGGTTTTTGCGAACTTCGATGAGATCGCGCTCAAGCCGTGCAATGCGTTCCTGCACACGTCTGCGATCGACTTCCAGCTGCGTTTCACCCGGTCCACGCGTTCCGATGCCGCCGCTCTGACGCGAAAGGTGCGTCCACATACGGGTGAGGCGTGGAAGCAGATATTGCAATTGCGCGAGCTCGATCTGAAGACGGCCTTCTTTTGAACGCGCGCGTTTCGCGAAAATATCCAGGATGAGCTGCGTACGATCCAGCACTTTGCGGGATGTCAGTTTTTCAAGATTACGACCCTGTGCAGGAGAAAGTTCGTCATCGAAAATTAAAGAGCTGACATGCTGCTCCGAACATTTTCTGGCGATGTCTTCGGCTTTTCCTTTTCCGATATAGTAAGGAGCGGTGGGACGATCCAGTTTCTGAATAACGGTATCGACAACTTCCGCGCCCGCCGTCGAGGCAAGCTGCTTTAATTCGGAGAGAGAATCCTCAAGTTCCCAATGGTCGGCACGGCTGTGCTCCAGTCCGATTAAAAAAGCTTTTTCCGGAGAATGAGCAGTAGAGTCCATCATTCAGTTTGCGCGAGTGGCGTAGCGAGTGCTGCCATGAGGGAATCTCGAACATTTGAGATTGCGCTTAAGTTCAACGGGAGAAATATAGTCTGGTTTTTAAACCAGGTCAATTGCCTTTTGGCGTAACGTCTGCTCGCCTGCTCGGTGCGCTGCATCCACTCCGCGAGATTAAGTTGGCCGTTCAAATGCAGCAGTGCATCTTCATAGCCGATAGCTTTGCGCGCCGTCAGGCCCACGTGACCAATGTTATGAATTTCTTCCATCACTCCAAGCTCCGGCATTTTTGCGACATTGCAATGAATACGTTCAATGAGGTCCTCCCGATCGCGCGTGAGTAGAACGCCTTTGCAAGGGCGCATGGGTTGCTCCCATTCCTGTCTAAGTACGGAAGCAGGAGTTCCGGTCTGGAGACTTATTTCCAGAGCACGCTGAACGCGGCGCCGGTTTTTGATATCGATGTTGCCTATTATTTCCGGGTCGTGCTTTTCCAGGCGCTTTAAAAGTTCTTCCAGGGAAAGGGCGTTCAACTCCTCTCGAATCTGCGGGTCAATCTGCGGAGTTTCAATTAACCCATGCGTAAGCGCTTTGATATAAAGACCGGTACCTCCGGTGAGAATGGGGATTTTCCCGCGACCGCGGACGGAGGCAATGGCCGCTTCCGCGAGCTTGCTGTACATTCCTGCGTCGAAGGATTCTGTGGGCGAAACCGACCCGATCAGATGATGGGGAATGCGATTGAGGAGAGCGGCATCCGGTTGTGCCGTCAGGATGCTTAATCCTTTATAGATCTGGAAAGCATCTGCACCGATGATTTCTCCATTGAGCGCTTCCGCCAGCTCGGCGGCTGCAGCGGACTTGCCGACCCCGGTGGGGCCGGCAAGAACGATAAATTCTGCCTGGTTCACAGGCGCGATTACTTAAGCAGCAGGCGACTGTTCTTCGGAGGAAGTTTCCTCCTGAGACGGACGGCTGGAACGGGATTCCTGCACGACTTTGGCGCCACTGACTACGAGTTTACGGCCCATGTATTCCTTGTCGTGAAGTTCATCCACGGCGCGGCTTGCTTCGGCGACGGACTGCATCTGAATGAAGCCGAATCCCTTGGAACGATGTGTGTGTTTGTTGAAAACGATTTCAACATTTTGCACACTGCCGATTCCACTGAAGAGCTCTGTCAGGTCGCTTTCTGTAGCGTCGAAAGAGAGATTTCCCACATAGATGCGGGGCGTAGTTACTTCAATCGGCTCGGGTTTCCGAATGGACGACTGAGGCTCACGCTCACGCGTAGAGGAGGCAGGCTCGGAGTCTTTTCTTTGAGCAGGTGCTGGACGGGAGGATGTTTCCGGTGCAGACGACTTGCCACTGAAGAAGGAGAGGATTTTTTGCCACAGCGTCAGCTTTTTCTGCTTTTGCTGTGGAGGACGGCGCTCACCGGAGCGGGATGAGGATGAGCGATTGTTGCTGCTTCCACCACGGCGGGAGCGTTGGCGCCCCCCGCGAGAAGAAGAGCGATTGTTGGAACCTTGATTTGAATTGTCTGACATTTTTTCGAATTAGTTGACTGTTTTGTTGGCTTGGAGACATACCAGTATTGAATGCGATCCGGACCACGCTGTCTGCCGGAGCCGCCTCCCCAAGGGATTCAGGTGCGAAACTCATCCCGTGACCAAGCGTAGATTCTGGCTGTGACACGATGGAATGAAGAGCGCTGATGCCGGAAAGGGGTGAAGTCGGCAGGAATCCGCCCATAGCACCGGCAAGCCGGTCAACTACATGGAGGAGAAACCTGAAAATACAATTTCCCAGTGGCATTTCTTTAAGCACCTGAAGGGCAGAACCTAATCCAACCTAACGGAGAGATGCAAGTTATATCGCTATATAGCCGGATTTGCTTAAGGAAGCCTTTTTGGCGCATAATATTTATATAAGATACTGAATATCAAATAATTAAATAGAATCATGAAATTGGGTTTTTGATGCAACTTTTCTAATTGTTTATGGTTTAAATATAGCGATGACTCGGCCGCGTACTTATAGCCTTATTTTCACTGTGCGTGATCTGGGTTATTGCCAATTGGATCAGCGGATGGGTGGAGGATTTGGCGGTGGGCGAAGCGGCGGCACGGTTAATCAGGATTGGGTGAATGACCGCCAGGCAATCACGACGGCTACGCTTTCCACGGTGCAAAAGCAAAAAGCGAAGGAGCAGTTTGATGAGCGCCGTAAGTTCTGGGCAAGCCTGCAGGGTTTAACTCCCGAGCAGCGGGTGGAGCGATACCGAAATTATCTGCAGCGGACAGACCATTAGGGGGTCATGAATTCCCGCGGGTTCACGCTCATCGAAATGCTACTGGTCGTAGCTATTCTGGGCATCCTCATCGTAGTTGGTTTTCCTCATATGGAGCAACTGACGCAGCGTTCCCAGAGTGTGGTCTGCATGAGTAATCTGCGCCAGTTGGGAACCATGGCAGCCAGTTATTTAAACGATCATGATGGTCAGTACCCGAAGGTCGAAACCAATCCCTCCTACCCCGAATACCAGGGAGAGACGGTCCCGGGGATGGCGGATACGTTTTCTACTTATGGTCTGGCGCCCAAATGCTTCGGTGCCCCACTGATATGAAAAATAATCAGCGGTTTGCTTCTTTGGGAACGAGCTACGAGTGGAAGCCCTTAATAGATGAGGAGAAACAGGTCGATCCGAAGATTTACTCGCGCCGGGGAGTGCATGTGGTAAACCCGCGCCGGTTAAGACTGGTGATCGATTTCGATCCCGTGCATTTCGGAAGCCAGAATATTCTCTACGCGGATGGCCATGTTCTGGCTGTCCTTATGTCCGCTAAGAGTCTACTCGACTCCTTCGATATCGTCTCCGATATGCCGGATATTACGGCCGAGTTTCTCCGTATCGTTCTGGATCTTTGCGCCGGTCTGATTGATGACGCGGTCGGTCTTGTTTGCGACACGACTGGGCACGGAGTCATTATTATGGTTTGCGCAGGCGCTCAAACAAATGACCAGAAGAAGGCAGGAGGCGGTCCTAAGCATTCGAGACATATTTCATAAAATCTCTTTAGGAACAAGTCTGTTGGCACAGGTGCGAGGTGAAATGATCCAATTAAGGGAATCTGACAAAAAGTTATCGTTGGCAGGGCTGAATTCTCGCTTTTTTTGGGACGTCAGCCTAGGGTTACTGTGTAGAAAGCAACTATAATCTCTTTTTTGTAAGGAATTTGACGAGATTGTAACATTTAAACTTTTGCAGAGAAATTCCACCTTAAAGAGGCTGAATACGTATCACTAATTGTTTCTTCTTATTTACTTCCATGAAAAAAATAGCATCTACCCTCGTTGTATTGGCGGCTCTTACAGTCTCCGGCCAGCTTGCCTCCGCAGAAACCACTTTGCAGGGAGCGGGAGCCAGTTTTCCTGCTCCGTTTTATCAGCGGTGGGCACAGGATTTTAACAAGCAACACCCCGATATTCAGATCAACTACCAGTCGAACGGTTCCGGTGCGGGAGTAAAACAGTTCACACAGGGGCTTGTGGATTTTGGCGCGAGCGACGCGGCGATCACAGATGAGGAAATTGCCAAGGTTCCCAAAGGTGCGGTAATGATTCCTGCCACCGCCGGGAGCATTGTCCTGGCGTATAATCTTCCTGGTGTCAGCGAACTGAAGCTTTCCCGTGCGGTTTATGCTGGCATTTTTCTTGGCACGATCACCAAGTGGAATGATCCGCAAATCGTCAAAAGCAACCCTGGGGTAAAGCTTCCTGATCTGGGAATCAAAGTTTGCTCCCGTGCAGACGGAAGTGGAACGACCTTTGTTTTCACGAAGCACCTCAGCGCGATCAGCCCGGAATTTAAGGAAAAAGTGGGCACGGATAAAGCTGTGAGCTGGCCGACCGGCATGTCCGGCAAAGGAAACGACGGCGTTACCGCTCTCGTGCAGCAGAATCCCGGCGCGATTGGTTATGTGGAATACGGCTACGCGCAGAATAACAAGCTCCCCATGGCATCCCTCGAAAACAAATCCGGAAAATTTGTAAAACCTACACTTGAAAGCGGCACCGCCACGCTCGCTTCTGTGCAGCTTCCTGCAAATCTTCGCATCTGGCCTGAAGATCCAGCCGGCGCGGAAGATTACCCTATCGCGACATTCACCTGGCTGCTTCTCTATAAAACTTACGACAATGCCGATAAGTTAAAGGCGCTGAAGGAATTTATAACATATGGCCTTACCGCCGGACAAGCTACCGCACCTTCCCTTGGCTACATTCCGCTTCCTAAAGAAGTGGTATCTAAATGCCAGGCTGCGCTGGATAGCATTAAATAATTGATCCCACGCGGATAATTCCCTCTCATATCTGAAAGCAATATTTGTGAGCGGAACCACGGCCAGCAACGAAAAAAAGGAAATCGCCCGCTATCGTTCTGTCCCGGATCTATTTCGAGTTCTGTGCTGGGTGGCATCGGTCCTGACCGTTGTCATCCTTGCATGGATCGGATACGAAATTTTCAGCCAGGCGTGGCCGGCCATTAAGAAATTTGGCCTGAATTTTATTACTGGTACTGCATGGACGCCGGGGCGGCAGGTATTTGGCGTCCTGCCATTTCTGATCGGCACTGCAGCAAGTTCCGTCATTGCGCTGCTAATCGCGTTCCCGCTGGGAATTTCCATTGCGATTTTTCTTAGCGAAGATTTTCTTCCTGTTTCCATTCGGCAGGCGATTCGGTTTGTCGTCGAGCTACTGGCCTCGATTCCCAGCGTGGTTTACGGGCTATGGGGAATTTTTGTGGTGGTTCCTCTCGTTCAGCAATACGGAACGATCCTTTCCAAATACCTCGGATTTATTCCGTTGTTTGAGGGCCCTGCATTTGGAAACAGTCTGCTTACCGCAAGCATCGTTCTGGCTCTCATGGTGCTGCCAACCATCACCGCAATTTCCCGAAATGCATTTGTCTCCACCCCGGCGACATTGCGCGAGGGCGCGTATGCGCTGGGTGCCACGCGCTGGGAGGCCATTCTCGGCGTCATCTTTCCGGCCGCTGCTCCCGGAGTTGTTGCCGCCACCATCCTGGCATTTGGCCGCGCCATGGGAGAAACCATGGCTGTGGCGATGCTTATTGGAAATAGTCCGAGGCTGACCTGGTCTCTGCTTTCCCCGTCGGGAACGCTTGCGGGTTTGCTCGCCAACCAATTCGCTGAAGCGGATGGTATGCAGATCAACGCGCTGATGTATGCCGCGCTGCTGCTGGTAATTTTGACGCTGGGTGTAAATATGCTTGGCGAAGTGGTTCTGAGGTATACGCAAAAAAGAACGGCGGGGATCAATTAAGTATGGATACCGCAATCGCCAAACCGGATTTTTTTGCAGGTGCAATTCACGCGAAAACGGTATTCCGCGCTTTGCGCAACCGCACGCTTACCGCCATTTGCATTTCCCTTTCCTTTCTGACGCTCGTTCCACTTTTCTCCATTGTATTTCTGGTCGTTAAGAATGGCCTGCCGCTGATCAGCTGGGATCTTTTCACGCAGCTTCCCCCGGCTCCCGGAGTGGCGGGCGGTGGATTCAGCAATGCGATTATTGGCACGGGAGTTATGGTCGGGATCGCGCTCTTACTCGCGGTTCCTTTGGGGATTCTTTCGGCGATTTACATTAACGAATATGCTCCGGCCTCCCGGCTTTCCGGTGCAGTCCGATTCGTGGCAAAAATGCTGACGGGTATTCCTTCCATTATCTGCGGTGTTTTTGCTTTTGCCGTCGTGGTCATGGCGACGGGCAAATTTGCGTTTCTGTCCGGCTTCTCCGCCTTCGCGGGCGGCGTGGCGCTCTCTGTATTGATTCTTCCCACGATCCTGCTCACGGCGGAGCAGGCCCTTATGGGCGTTCCAAAGGCGTATCGCGAGGCGTCTTACGGTCTGGGTGGCACAAACTTCCAGACTATCTGGAAAATCGTTTTGCCCGAAGCCGTTCCGGCCATCATGACCGGCATCATGCTCGCGGTTGCCCGCGCCGCAGGGGAAACCGCTCCGGTCTTATTCACCGCGCTTTTTAGTTATTATAAGGTAAAATCCATCATGGAGCCCACGGCTTCCCTCTCTGTGCTCATTTACAACTTTTCAACGCTTCCGTATAAACATCAGATTCAAATGGCCTGGGCGGCCTCGCTGGTGCTGGTTGTTTTAGTGACCATCACAAACGTACTTGCCCAGATCGTTTTTAGGAAAAAGAATTAGACCCGTGGGCTATGAACACAACCCATATGCAAGACGAAACCAGACCACTCTCTTTTGATTCCCAATCCACCGCGTCTTTTGCTTCCGACGCAGCGGACAGCCGTGCGGATTTCATCTCGGTGAGAAACTTTAATTTCTTCTACCGCACCAAGCAGGCATTGCACTCCATCGTCATGGATATCCCCGAGCGCCAGGTGACGGCATTCATCGGCCCGTCCGGTTGCGGCAAGTCCACGCTCCTGCGGAATTTCAACCGCATGAACGAACTCATCGATGGCATTCGTCATGAAGGCGACATCACGCTGAACGGGCAAAGCATCTACGATCCTAAAATCGAAGTCATCGCTCTGCGCCGCAGCATCGGCATGGTCTTTCAGAAATCGAATCCTTTCCCAAAATCGATTTATGAAAATATCGTTTTTGGTTTGAGAATTGCGGGGCAGAACAAAAAGAAGGTTCTCGATGAAGCCGTGGAGAGAAGTCTTCGCGGCGCGGCGCTATGGGAGGAAGTAAAAGACCGCCTGCATGAAAGCGCGTTGAGCCTTTCCGGTGGCCAGATGCAGCGCCTTTGTATCGCCCGCGCGATTGCAAACCGTCCGCAGATACTGCTCATGGATGAGCCGTGCTCGGCGCTTGATCCCATTGCCACAGCAAAAGTCGAAGAGCTGATCAATGATCTTAAAAAGGAATTCACCATCGTAATCGTCACGCACAATATGCAGCAGGCCGTGCGCGTTTCGGACATGACGGCATTTTTCTATCTCGGCAAACTCATCGAGTACAATCAGACAAGTGCGATTTTTTCAAAGCCGAAGGAAAAGCAAACCGAAGACTATATCACCGGTCGATTTGGTTGAGTGAAATGCGTGCGCGAGCCGCGTTTCGTAAAAAGGAAAAATTATTTTTTCGGCTCGAGCGCTTTTACGCGCTCGTGGAGTTTCGAGATGCGGCTTAGGTAAGCCATCTTCTTTTTGAAACTCTCCATCGGTTCCGCAGGAGAGCCAACGTAAATCCCTTTATTCGACAGGCTCTTGGTCACACCCGCCTGTGCGGCTACGATGATGCCATCGGCAATTTCCACATGACCGACAACACCGGCCTGTCCCGCAAGCGTGGTATAGGCGCCGATTTTTGAGCTGCCGGAAACACCCACATTCGCGCACAGGATCGAGTGCGCGCCAATAGTTACATTATGTCCGATCATCACGAGATTATCGAGTTTCGCACCTTCCTGGATCCAGGTTTTGCCAAAGCGGGCGCGGTCTATCGTCGTATTTGCGCCGACCTCCACGTCGTCATCAATCTGCACGATGCCGGTTTGCGGAATTTTGACGTATTTTTTATTTACCGATTCATAGCCAAATCCGTCTGCACCAATGACGGAGCCGGGATGAAGGATGACGCGATTGCCGATGAGGCAGCGGTCCTGAACGGTGACGCGCGCATGGAGAAAGCAGTCGTCGCCAAGTCGGCTTTCATGGCCAATGTAGGAATAAGCGCCAATGATCGTGCGGGCACCAATCCTGGCACCTGCCTCTATGACGACATAGGCCTGCACAGAAACATCGGGACCAAGCTCCACACCCTTGCCGATAATCGCGGTGGGGTGCACTCCTTTATCGAAAACAATGGCAGGAGGGGCGAAGTGCTGGACCACCGCCGCGAATGCAGCGGAGGGGCTATCCACTTTTATGAGAGCTGCAGGAACATCTTCCGAAAAATCCCGCGGAACGAGAACGGCAGCCGCCTTGCAGGAGCGCAAAGCGGAAAGGTAGCGGGGATTGTAAAAAAAGGTGATGTCCCCCGGCACCGCTTCCGTAACTGAGGCCACTCCGGTGATCTCAAGCTCCGGAGTGCCCTTGCAGAGCTCCCCCTGGGTCAGCTCTGCAACATCGACGAGCCTCATTACACCTTAATCTTCCCTGCGAGAAAAAACGGTAAGCCGTTTTCTACTGAGTCGCGCTGGTTGGTTTAGGAGCGTTCTTGTTCAGAATCGTAACGATCGCGCCACTGAAATCCATGTCATCACGTGCAAAAATAACGACTGGTGTGCCCGTTGCACTGATTGCGCTGCGATCAAAGACGAGGTCGTAATTCTCTGCCTTCACCTTATCGGTTACGACTTTGAGAATTTCATCAATGATGCCCTTACGCATGCGGATCATCTGATCCTGAAGCTGGTTTTGGCGCAGTTTTTTGAAATCATTGAGTTCCTGCTCCATGCTGCGGAGTTCATTGGCTTTGGCCTGGAACTGTTTGCGGGTATCGTCGATCTTATCCTTACTCAGCGCAGAATTATTGGCATCAGCCTCGAGCTTTTTAACTTCTTCGAGAAGGCTTTTGAAAGTTGCAAGACGATCATCGAGTTCCTTCTGAGCGCTTTTCTCCACATCCTGAAGCTTACCCTGAGCTTCTTTGGTCTTATAATAATCCGTTAGCACCTTTTCCATGCTGATGGTTCCGACCTTCATTTGGGCGTAACTGGAAGGGGCTGCTAAAAGGGTGGCGGCGAGTACGGAAGCGAGGATAATGCGTTTTTTCATACGATGAATAATAGGGTTATTGGATTTTTTAGTAGTTCGGGTGATTAAATCAAGACAGTTAGACGGCGAAAACGTTCAAAATTGGTTAGATTAAAATTGGTAACCCACGTTGAATTGAACCTGACCACTGGTCTTATTATAGGGATCCGTAGCAATCGGGTAGCCATAATCGATGCGGATAGGGCCGATCGGTAAATCCAGGCGAAGGCCAACACCCATATCGGCGTTGAAGTTCGCAGCATTAAAGTCATAGGCGTTGGCATTTACAAAGCCGCCATCAAAAAAGACAGCTCCCCGGACACGCGTAATGATGGGGAAGGTAAGTTCGGTCGTTATATAGCCCAGGGAGTTTCCGCCAACAGGGTTGCCAAACTCATCCTTAGGACCGACTTGGCGGAATGCAAAACCGCGCAAATTGTTGGCACCGCCGAGATAAAGAGCATCCCAGATCGGCACTTGCCCATTACCCCAGCCATCGACTACGGAGACTTCACCCTTGATCTGGAAAATCATATTCCAGGGAAGCGGGAAGAATTTGGAGGCTTTGAGGGAGATGCCATAATCCTGCGTATCTCCTCCAAGAGGGCCGCCACCGATGAAGCCGGATAATTCCACCACCTCGCCCTTACGGGTTAGCATGAGGTTATCCCGGGTATCGTAAACAAGCCCGAGGCTCACGCTGCTCTTTGTCTGGGTGCCCGCGGCATTCTGAATCTGTGGGCCGGCTTGGTTGGGTCCGGAAACATTGTAAATCTGAACTGCTTCGATGCGATACTCTGCCCGAGCAGCGATAAAGTTGGTGACTGCCTTGCGCGTCTGAAGAGCAAAACCATAGTTTCTTTGATCATACACAGAGCTTAGGAAGTTCGCGTCATGGTAGAAGGCTTCTCCACCCACGGAAATCTGACGACCAAGGAACCATGGCTCGGTAAGCGAGGCTACAAAGTCATTACGTTGCAGACCGGCCTGCGCACGAATGCGGAATCGCTGGCCTGCACCTACGAAGCTGGGCCAGTTGAAAAGATCGAAGTTCGTCTGTGTCAATTCCGCGAAACCGACCAAACTGTCAATCGTGCTGAAACCGACACCGAAGTTAAACGAACCCGTGCGTTTTTCTTCGACAATGACGTTCAGGTCTTTGCGGCCGGGAACAATCGTGCTTTGGGGCACCATTTCCACTTTAGAGAAGTAATTGAGGTTCGTTAAGCGGGCCTTGCTGATATCCACGAGCACGGAGTTGAAAACGTCTCCGGGGCGAATGGTCAATTCCCGGCGGATCACGCGATCCTTTGTGCGGGTATTCCCCTGAATGCTGATAAGATTGATATAGGACTGAACACCCTCATCGATACGGTAGTTAACATTCACCGCACCTTCTCCTGCAGGAGAAATTTCCGGAATGGCCTGCATGTCCACGTAGCCCTGTTTGCCGTAGAAATCGCGGAGCGCCTTTAGGTCATCCGTCATCCCCTGGGGAGTATAGAGTGAGCCGTCCACCATCTTCAGTTGTTGGCGGATTTGATCAGGAGTGCCCACCTGCACGCCTTCAATGCCGATTTTGCTGATACGATACTGGATGCCTTCGGAAATGGTGTAGACGACGTTTACGCCGTCTTTGGCAAGGGGCTGAATCTGGACATCCGTCACTCTTGCATCCGCAAACCCGCGGCTCTGGTAAAGGGAGCGAATACCCGCGCGATCATCATCCAACTGGCCAGGAAGCACGCGGCCGGCTTTGGTGAAGACGGAAAGAATGTTTGTCGTCTTTGTCTTGATGGATTTCTTCAGGTCCTTGGGAAGAATCGAGTCATTGCCGACAAAACTGATTTCTTTTACCAGAAGCTTCGGGCCTTCTGTCACCGTATGAACCACGCGCATGCGGTTGGTTCCGGGCAGTTGCTGCGTGTGCGATTTGATATCGACGTTATAAAAATACTTATCCTGATATTGTTTGAGGATTTTCTGACGATCTTCTTCGACTTTTTCATCGCTGTAGGTTTCGCCGACCTTTGTGCTCAGGTCTTTGCGGACTTTGGCTTCATTCAGCACGCTGATACCCTCGAGAACGAGCTCTTCCACAGAAGGGCGGCCGATCAGAACCACGTTGATTTTAACGCCGTCACCCAGCGGTTCGGAAAAGATTCTTACATTGGAGACATCACCCGTCGCATAAAGAGTGCTGATATCTTCCTCAATGGCGCGCTCGGAATAGATGGAGCCAACCTGCGTCTTTAAGTTAGACATGACGCGCTCACGACTCAGGGAAACAGGACCGGAGAACTGAATGTCGATCTGTTTGACCGTAGGGCCAGGACCCGGCGCGGGACCTGTCTGCGCAAAAAGGCTGCATGCTGTTACAAGCAGGCAGAGCATAGTGATCCCGACGAGGCGATCCATTCCAGCAAAAATCTTTCCAGTATTCATTAACTGAGTATCAATTTCCCATCACGGGAAAACCGTTAGATTCGTGATCCAGAGGGAAAGGTCAAGCCGGGAATTGGCACAAAGCATTTAGACGGAGCTGTAAGCGCCCATCTGAGAGCAAAAACCCGGAATCTCTCTTTCATTTTCAGACAGGAATCTTTTATGCTCCTGGTTGCCACCATGAATACTCCACGTTTTATTATACTAGTGGCTTTGTTTCATATGGCGGGCGGGCGGCTTTATGCTCAAAATTTGGACGATAAACGGGTAAATGGTGTGGCTTTTTACAAAAAACACGCATTTCTTCCCGATACCAGCGTGACGGTTTTTGAATACCGCTACCTTCGTGTGGACGGCCAAACGCAGTTTTTCACCACAAAGAACGGCACGGGCGTGAAAGTTACTAAGAATAGCGATGTCTACTTTGTTCCATACCCCGGTCGAGGGGAGGCGGACTTTGAGGAGGCCTCAGCAGCCATAAGTACGGCACAAAGCCGCTTTCCCCAATATAGTATCTTACTAAATAAGATAGAACATGCCTGGCAAGTGGAGAAAAAGAGGCCGCCTAAGCTCCTGCACGAGGAACAGCAGCAATCCGCCAAGCGCCGAACGGCTCTCGATACCCTCGTTGCTTTTTTCACCAACCTTTACAATCCACAGGTCGCAAAATCGGAATTTCCGGCTATGGCCACCACGCTGGAATCCCCCAAGGCCACCGCCAAACAGGAAGAAGCATCGTCTACACCATCTCCCAACCCTTTGGATCTTCAGAAGAACATCCAAAACATTCAGAGCTATTATCAAAAAGCGCAGGAGCTGCAGTAGTCCGCGATTTTCGATCGCGCTGACGTAGGAGTAAAATTTAAGAATCCATGGTAGGAGTGCACACATTCTTTTTAGGGCTGGGCTTATTTTTTGCCGGCCTGTTGATGACTGGTGATCGGATGCGGCAGCTTACAGGAGTGGCTTTTCACCGGGTGGCCCAGCGGGTGGCATCTCCGTTTTTTGGCGGGACGGTGGGGCTCGGGTTTGGAGCGCTCATGCAGAGTGCTACGGCGGTTACCTTCATTCTCGTGAGTATGGTGCGCACGGAGTTGATCACTTCCATCGTGGCCCTTCCCATCATCCTGTGGGCGAATGTCGGACTGACGGCATTGAGTTTTGTCGCCGTTTTGAACATTCACTCCGCGATTGCGTGGATCGTAGGACTTGCCGGTATAGCCCTTGGTCTTTTGAAAGTCCGCTCGCTCACGCCGTGGGCTGGGCTGGTCTTTGGCGTGGGTCTGATTCTCTTTGGCCTGCAGACGATGGGCGAGGGCGCCGCTCCGCTCAAAGGAGCCGAGTGGTTTCATGCAGCACTGGCAATGACGACATCCTCCCCGGCGCTTGCCTTTCTTGCCGGTGTTTTTGCTGCCACCATTCTTCAGTCGAATGTGGGTACGGTGCTGCTGACAGCAACGCTGGCGCAGGCCGGTGCGCTTTCGCTGGAAACCGCCGCCATGATTATTTACGGCGCGAATCTGGGTGCAATTTTCCTTCGCATCTTTTTGTCGATAGGAATGGATCGTCCATCATTTCGTCTTATCCGCTTCGAGGATTTTTTCTGTATATGGAGCGGCTTGGTGATGTCGCTGCTTTTTGTGCTGGAAATGATGGGGGTGCCATTGGTCATGGCTTTGGTAAAAAGTGTCACCCGTAATGTGGATTTCCAGATTGCAGGAATTTTTCTACTTTCGAATTTTATTCCCGCACTTCTTCTTCATCCCTGGCGAAACCTGGCATTGCGTCTGCTTACCCGTCTATGGCCAGGAGAATTGCCCGAGGATCATTCCAAACCAAAATTTCTGGATGTTACCGCCCTTGATCACCCGCCTACCGCGATTGAGCTGGTGCAAAAAGAACTTGCGCGACTACTTCGAAAAATTCGCCCTCAATGCAATTCTTCGCAAAGCACAGGCAATGGAGACGAATTTCAACCCGGTGCGGATTTCATTAATCTCTCGCTGGCAATCGAACACTTTCTTTCCGAACTTGTCAGCCACAGCGATCTGGATGCCGTTATGGCACGCGCCGTACAGTATCAGCGTGCGGAATTATCCATGATCCGCCATCTCGGCGAAGCGGGGGAACAATTTTCCCAATATGTCACGCAGGCTTCGGAGCAAACGGAATTGCGCGCTCCCTGCGAGCAAATGCTGGAACGCATTAACGCACTTATTACCCATGCGGTTTCCGCAAGTAGTGAATTAAACAGCGAAACTATTGCTTCCCTTCACACAGAGAGCGGCAAAAAGCAGTCGGCGAACCTGGCTCTTCGCGATGCGCTACGCATTATACGCCGTGCGGCTGGTGGCGAGATCGTGCCACTCGCGGAATCTGTCGCGGAAAGTTTTGGCACGATTCTCTGGATTCTCCACCGCTACGCCCGCCTGCTTCAGCGGGGTGTCGAGGAGATGAACACGAAGTAGACTTATTCCACGCCGATGGCACGCTGAAGCGCGGTCGCGATTCCGTCCGCGTGTTTTCCGATGACCTCTTCGTCCCGGCCTTCGATGAGAAGGCGGATCTTGGGTTCCGTGCCGGAGTAGCGAAGCAGGACACGGCCTTTGCCGTTGAGCGTTTTCTCCGCTTTCTCAATAAGTGTATTCACCTCATCAAGGCTTTCGATAGGGGGCTTCTCGCGAACTTTCAAATTGCGCTGCGCCTGGGGATATTTCTTCAGGCACTTTTTCAGCTCGCTGAGCGGCTTTCCGGTCTCGATCATGATGCGTAGAATCTGCAATGCGCTGACGATGCCGTCTCCGGTCGTGGAGTAATCCCGGAAAATCATGTGGCCGCTCTGTTCGCCTCCGACATTGAGATCGGAGCGCATCATTTCCTCGATCACGTAACGATCGCCGACTTTCGTGCGGATGACTTCGCCGCCATGTTCTGCGAGCGCCTCCTCGAGGCCGTAATTGCTCATGATTGTGGACACGAGTTTTTTCGAGGAGAGTCTGCCGTTGCGGAGAAAATCAATCGCGGAAATCGCCATGATCTCATCGCCATCCACGAGCTCACCCTTTTCATCGCAGAGTAATACGCGGTCGGCATCCCCATCGTGCGTAATGCCAATGTGTGCATGCGTATCGCGAACGAAGCGCTGGATCTGCTCCGGATACGTGCTGCCGCAGTTGCCATTGATGTTCGTGCCATTCGGATGATTGTGATAAATAATGCTGTCCGCACCCAGTTCGCGCAATACACACGGCGTGGATTTATACGCCGCGCCGTTTGCGCAATCCACGGCGATGCGAAGCGACTCCAGCGTCATTCCACGCGGGAAACTGCGTTTGGCAAATTCCACATAGCGGCCGAGCGCGTCTTCGATACGAGTCGCTTTTCCGATTTTTGTCGCCGTGGGGCGGATCGCTTCGATCTCACCGCCAAAGACGAGCTGCTCGATTTTTTTCTCAATCCTGTCGTCGAGCTTGTAGCCGTCGTGGTTAAAAAATTTGATTCCGTTGTCTTCGTAAGGGTTGTGCGAAGCGGAGAGCACAATGCCCGCATCGCAGCGCAGGGAGCGGGTAATGTAGGCAACGCCCGGCGTGGGAAGTGGCCCGATCACGATGGCATCGACTCCGAGGGAAGTGATTCCGGCCACGATGGCATTTTCCAGCATGTACCCGGAAAGGCGCGTATCCTTGCCGATCACGATCTTGCATTTCGATCCGTGCGGTTTGCGGATTCCTCCACTGTTGCTGAAGACATGCGCGGCGGCACGGCCAAGGCGCAGTGCGGTTTCCGCAGTTACGGGTTCGATATTGGCAATGCCGCGAACGCCGTCGGTGCCGAAAAGCTTACGGGGCTGTGAATCAGTCATTACGTTGTTTCAGCAGAGGGCGTGGGTAGCCGGGTTCAGAGTTCACCGGTTCCACGTTCTGTTTGATGAGAAACCATAGCAGTGTGGCGAGAACGAGACATACGATCTTCGCCTTCCAGTTGTTCAGGAGTATCCTTTTCATCATATTTATCAAGCAGCAGCAGTTGACTGAGGCGTCGGCGAAATCGATCGACGTTCAGATTGCGTTCAATGATGCCATTATGGCAAATCGAAACATGTCCCGTCTCTTCGGAGACTACCACGGTAATGGAATCGGATTCCTCCGCCAGGCCTATGGCTGCGCGGTGGCGTAGGCCGAGGGTACGGTCAAGGTCATCACGCTGGGTGAGGGGGAAAATACACGCCGCCGCCGCAATGCGGTCTCCCTGGAGAATGACGCCGCCGTCGTGCAGCGCTGTCTTGGGATGAAAAATCGTGAGCAGTAATTCCTTGGAAAATTCGCAGTCTATATCCACCCCGGTTTCCGCAAAAGGTCGCGTGCTGATTTCGCGCTCGATGGCGAGTAACGCTCCGAAACCTTTGCTGGAGAGTTCGAATACCGCATCCGTAATTTCCTCAATCGTTTCGCGCTTCTGAAAGGATGACGTGAAAAAATGATGGCTCCCAAGCTCGGTAAGTGCGCGCCGCAGTTCCGGCTGGAAAATCACGACGAGAGCCACAATAAGAAATACCGAAAAGTTTTTGATAACGACGGTGATGACGGCCAGCGACAGCACGTCGGAAATAACCGTCAGCGTGAGAAAGATGATGGCAATGCCGATGAGGATACGCGCGCCACGCGTTCCCTTGAGATAAAGATAACTGTAATAAAGCGCCGTGGTGAGGATCAGGATTTCCACCGCCGCCCGCCAATTCGCTATAATGAAATCCATTACGGGTTTCATCATAAAGCAGGGCCCTCCATGAGCGACTCGGTCATCCGCATGGCGTCGCAATGCGGCCGTGCTTCATGCACACGGAAAATCAGCGCGCCTTTGTTTCTGCAATAGGCCGTAAGCGCAACCCCGGGCCAGAAGCGATCCTCCAGCTCCGTGGAGCCGACGAGTTTCCCAAGAAAAGATTTACGGGAGAATCCGACCAATACCGGACGCTCTGCGAAAGCTTCAAGCGAACGCAGTAGGCGCAAATTGTGCGCGAGTGTTTTTCCAAATCCAATTCCAGGGTCCACGATAATTCGGTTGAGACGTATGCCTGATGCTACGGCTTCGGCAGTTTGCTGTCGAAGGAAATTCCCCACTTCTGCGACGACATCCTCGTAGTGCGGATTATCCTGCATCGTCTGGGGTGTGCCCTGCATGTGTGTGAGGACAACGCCGACATTGCTTTCCGCCGCGAGGGCCATCATCGCCGGATCACCGCGCAATGCGGTGACGTCGTTTAGAATATCCACTCCCTCGGCAATGGCCGCACGGGCCACTTCGGCTTTGGACGTATCGATCGAGAGCAGGATATCCGGATTTTTCCGCAATCCGCGAATCACAGGGAGAACACGCCGCATTTCCTCCTGCGCAGGCACCGGCTGCGCGCCGGGACGGGTGGATTCGCCGCCAATATCAATAATCAACGCGCCTTCAGCGGCCATCCGCTCCCCTTGCGCGATTGCGGAGGTGGGATCGGCGTAACTGCCGCCATCGAAAAACGAATCCGGCGTGGCATTTACAATGCCCATGATGACGCCTTTCGCCGAGAGGTCGAGCGTTCTGCGGGCGGTTTCCCAGAGCATAGCTTACTCCAGACGAATGGAAGCGGAGCGACCGTGGGCATCCAGCCCCTCGATCTGGCTGAATATGCGAATGGCGCTTAATGAGCGGCGGAGAGATTCTTTATTAAACTCCACCAGGCTCGTGCGGCGCTGAAATTGATCCACGGTCAATCCGGGAAAGGATTTGCCCGCGCCGCCGGTGGGCAGTTCGTGGCTGGGTCCCGCGACAAAATCTCCGCCGACTACGGGAGATATATCACCGAGAAAAATCGCGCCGGAAGTGCGGATGTCTTTGGCCATCTTTTGCGGATTGCGAACTGCGAGGGAAAGATGCTCGGGCGCAAAATTATTAAAGAGGTCAACGGCGTCATTCAGCGTTTTTACCTGAACGAGAAAAGTGTGGCGCAGGGATTCGCGCAGGGCATCCTGACGATTGAGCGTCACGGATTGTCGCAGCACTTCTTTTTCCACTTTCGTGAGGAGACTTGCCGAATTACTGACGAGGATGGCGATGCTGCCATGCCCGTGTTCCGCTTGTGCCAATAAGTCGGAGGCGATCCAGGCGGCATTGGCGCCGCTGTCGGCAATAATGAGAATTTCGCTCGGGCCTGGCAGGAGATCGACGGCAACGCGTCCGAACACCTGGCGCTTTGCCTCCACGACGTAGGCGTTTCCGGGACCGAAAATCTTATCCACGGGTGCGATGGTTTTTGTTCCCAGAGAAATGGCCGCGATGGCCTGTGCGCCGCCAATGCGGTAAACTTCCGTCGCCCCGCAAAGGTGAAGTGCGGCAAGTAGTGCGGGGTGGACGCGGCCAGTGCGGTCCGCCGGGGTCACCGCCACGATTTCCGGCACTTTTGCGGCTTGAGCGAGTGTGCACGTCATTACCG
>JBDSIH010000251.1:0-14902 GCA_039918055.1 Chthoniobacterales bacterium | reverse complement strand
TGTCCGCCCTCACCCGGTTTGGCGCCCTGCGCCATCTTGATTTCGATTTCCTTCGCGCTGGCAAGATAGGCGGCGGTAACACCGAAACGTCCCGATGCAATCTGCTTGATCGCGCTGTTTGCCCAATCGCCGTTTTCACGGCGCTTAAAGCGGGCAGGATCCTCGCCACCCTCACCACTGTTCGACTTGCCGCCAATCCGATTCATGGCAATCGCAAGACACTCGTGCGCTTCAGGACTTAATGCACCCAGCGACATTCCAGCCGTGGTAAAACGTCTGCGGATTTCCTCAATCGATTCCACCTCTTCGAGGGGAACCGGACCGCTGGATAAGGAGTTAAACTCCAGCAGATTTCTCAGGGAATGCGGACGTGTTGCCAATACCGCATCCACATACTTTTTGTAATCTTCTGCCTTACCCGCCTTATCGGCGCCTTTGATACCGACAAAGCTATGAAAACTCTGAATGACAGGCGGCGTTACCACATGTGTTTCTCCACCGCGACGGAAGCGATAGTAGCCCGGATCATCAAGCTTGCTTGATTCCAGGGGTAATGGATCGGAATAAGCCAGGCCGTGACGCGTAAGCGTCTCATGCGCGATCTCCCGATACCCAATTCCTTCGATCTGGGAAGAAGTGTCGGTGAAGCATTCTTCGATCAGCTTCGTGGAAATTCCGATTGCTTCGAAAACCTGCGCACCCCGGTAGCTTCCAATGACGGAAATACCCATCTTGGACATGATCTTGAGCAGGCCGTTTTCTATGGCCTTTTTGTAATTGGAAACGGCCGTGCCGTAGTCCAGTTCGATCTGACCTTTTTTGATCATTTCGTTACAAGTCTCAAATGCGAGATAGGAATTTACAGCGCTCGCGCCATAGCTGATGAGGCTGGCGACCTGGTGCACATCCCGTGCTTCAGCCGTCTCACAAATAAGGCTGACCTTCATGCGCTTGCCGACACGGCGCAAATGGTGATGAACGGCGCCGATTGCGAGCAGCATGGGTATCGACGTATGCTCATGATCCACTCCGCGATCGGAAAGGATCAAAATCTGCACGTGATCATCCACCGCTTTCTCCGCTTCGGCACACAGCTGCTTAACGGCGGGCTCCAACCCGTCAATTCCATCGGCTGCTTTCCACAAAACAGAAACGCTGGCCACCTTATGCTCTCCACCCACATCGCGCAATGCTTCGAGGGTTTCATTCAATAAGACAGGCGAAGAAATTCGCACCTGCGCGGCATGCTCCGGTGTTTCTGCAAAAAGATTACGTCTCCAGCCCAGGATGGTATGGAGAGACATCACGAGTTTTTCCCGGATCGGATCAATTGGAGGATTCGTGACCTGCGCGAAAAGCTGCTGGAAGTAAGTATAAAGCAACCGTGGCTTTAGCGAAAGAACGGCAAGCGGCGTATCATCGCCCATGGACCCGACCGCCTCAGCGGCGTCTTTGAACATGGGTTTTAAAATCATGTCCAGTTCCTCGCTGGTGTAACCAAAGGAGATCTGGCGCTGCGTCAACGAAAGAGTATCCAGCTCGCCTTCGGGCTCCTTGATGTCAGCAACAGCAGTTTCAGGAAGGCGAATGAGGTGCTTTTCCAGCCAGCCTTTGTAATCTTTTTTTGCTGCGAGCGAAGTTTTGATTTCCCGATCACGCAGAAGAACGCCACGCGCGGTATCGATGGCGATCATCTCGCCGGGTGCAAGACGTCCCTTTTCAATGATACTTGCGGGATCCAGTCCACCCAGTCCGACTTCCGAACCCAAAAGAAAAATTCCATCACTGCTCAGCTTGTAACGGGCAGGCCGCAGGCCATTGCGGTCAAGGCAGGCGCCTACGGTGATGCCATCGGTGAATACCAGCGCGGCAGGGCCATCCCACGGTTCACAGATACAGCGGTGGTAATCGTAAAAAGCGATCAGTTCGGGTGAAAGGCTCTTGTCATTTCTCCATGCAGGAGGAACGAGCATGTGCATTGCCTGTAGAATACCGCGTCCGGACATCGAAAGCACTTCAAGTGCATTATCAAGACTCGCAGAATCCGAACCTCCGGGCTGAATGATCGGTTTTAGCAGATCAATATCTTCGCCCCAGAAATCCGCTTTGAGTTCCGCTTCACGCGCTTCCATCCAGTTCCGATTTCCACGTATGGTATTGATCTCTCCATTGTGCGAAAGCATCCGGAAAGGCTGGGCAAGTGGCCATGTAGGGAAAGTATTCGTGCTATAGCGCTGATGATAAACCGTCATCGCCGTCTCATACGAAGGATCGGAAAGATCCTTATAATATTTTTCAAGCGATGCCGAGACCAGCAGCCCCTTGTAAACAATCATCCGATGCGAAAAGGATGGAATATAGAAATTGCGAATATTATCCGCAGCCGCCAGTTTCTCTATTTCGTTACGCGAGAGAAATAATTTCCGTTCGTAATCTTCATCCGACATGCCCCATGGCTTTCCGATGAGCACTTGCTCGATACGCGGCATCGTCAACTGCGCCTTGTCGCCAAGAACACGGAGATTGATCGGCACTTCGCGCCATCCGAAAAGAAATAGATCCCGCTTTTTGAGAATCTGCTCGGTAATGGCTTTCGCACGGGCCTGAGCATATGCGTTATCGTGCGGCAGAAAGAGAACGCCAACGCCGAGATCGGATTCCTGAAACATTTTGTGTCCAAGCCGAGCCACTTCTTTGGCAAAAAGCTTGTAGGGAATTTGCGTGACGATACCCGCTCCGTCGCCGGTTTTGGCGTCGGCATCCAAAGCGCCACGATGCATCAGGCCGCAAATCGACCGCAGGCCAATCTGAAGAATTCGGTTGGAACGTCTGCCACTTACCTGTGCAACCAAACCTACTCCGCATGCATCATGTTCATTTGCAGGATCATACAATGTTCCCTGCACTGGCATGCTGTCCAAAATTGTGTCGTTCATTCCCATCTTTATGAACCCGCTAGTTTTCCTTCCTTAAGAGGCCACTGCAAGCAATTTGTTGCCATATTACCGCTTCGGTACATTCCTGCCGGGACAGCAGAATAGTGTATCCGCATTCATGTGCGGCGATGCCCACTGCGGCAACCGAGTTTGACGCCCCTCTCCTGGATGATGATTCCGCCTACCGCATGTCCTTGCTCGTTCCCACCCGTCTTCAGTTACCTGAAAAACAAACGTGGAAAGCCATGGAGCTTTTTAAAGAACGGGATAAATCCACGCCCTTTCCCGGACGACTTTAAGGATTATTGAATACCAGAATTCAACTTCCATGGGTCATATTTTCGGGACGTACGATTTTATCAAATTCCTCGCCAGTGAGATATCCGAGTTCGATGGTAGTTTCCCGCAGGCTCTTGTTATCTTTATGCGCCTTTTTTGCAATCTGTGCAGCTTTGTCGTAGCCAATGTGTGGATTTAATGCGGTGACAAGCATCAGCGAGTTTTTGACGTAAAAATCAATCTGTTCACGGTTCGGCTCGATGCCCTGTGCGCAATGTTCATCGAATGAATGGCAGCCATCCGTCATGAGCCGCACGGAGTTCAGGAAGTTGAAAATGATAACGGGCTTAAAGACGTTCAGTTCGAAATTTCCCTGCGATGCCGCGATGCCGATGGCGGTATCATTTCCCATCACCTGTGTGGCTATCATGGTGAGTGCTTCGCACTGGGTGGGATTTACTTTCCCGGGCATGATGGACGAGCCGGGTTCATTTTCAGGAATGGTAAGCTCTCCAAGACCACAACGGGGGCCGGAAGCAAGCCAGCGGATGTCATTCGCGATTTTCATCAGCGTGCAGGCGAGCGCCTTGAGCGCACCGCTGGAGAAAACGAATTCATTGTGCGCGGAAAGCGCAGCGAATTTATTCGGAGCGGATGTAAATGGCAGACCCGTAATATCCGCAATTTTCTTCGCGGCGCGATCGCCAAAATCCCTCGGAGCGTTAAGGCCGGTGCCGACTGCCGTGCCGCCGATGGCCAGACTCAGCAATCCCGGCAGCGTGGCTTTAATACGGGTGATATCATCCGTAAGAAGCGTGACGTAGCCGGAAAATTCCTGCCCGAGCGTGAGCGGCGTGGCATCCTGCAAATGCGTGCGCCCGATTTTGACAATGGATTCAAACTGCTTCGCCTTTTTATCCAGGGTATCGCGAAGCACCGTCACTGCGGGAATCAATTTATTGGTGACGACTTCCATCGCCGCAATCGACATGCCCGTGGGAAATGTGTCATTCGACGACTGCGACATGTTTACATCGTCATTCGGATGCACAGGCTTCTTGGAGCCGAGTACACCGCCTGCGATTTCAATCGCGCGGTTGGAGATCACCTCGTTGGCATTCATGTTGCTCTGCGTACCGCTGCCAGTCTGCCAGATGCGAAGCGGGAAATGCTCGTCGAGCTTGCCCTGAATGACTTCGTCGGCAGCCAGTCCGATCAGCTTACATTTTTCTTCGGAAAGTTTGCCGAGATCATGGTTCGCCTGCGCACAGGCTTTCTTGAGAACGCCAAGTGCGCGGATAAGTTCGCGTGGCTTCACATCATCCCCGATATCAAAGTGAATCAGGGAACGCGCGGTCTGCGCGCCATAGTAGCGATTATGAGGAACGGAAATCGGCCCCATGGTATCGGATTCCATGCGGTGGGTTTTATCGGAATGATCGGGTTGCGTATGATCGGAAGACATAGTGTGGCGAAAGAATGCCATTCCCATACGGCATGTCACGCGACAAAAACCGACCGTAAGAAATCAATACAGAAATTTATCCTCAGGAGCGTCGCAGGGGGTAACGCTATTCGCCACCACAATGGGCGTAAAACGATCTCCCTGATGCTGAAAGGTGACTTTGCCGGTTACCTTTACCCAGCTCATCTCGGTGAGTTTTTCCGCCTTGGGGGCTTCGATGGTCACCGCTACCGGACGGGCATCGGCCGCGCAGCACATCACATATAAGCGAATAAGATTAAAGTTTTTACCGGTGGGATTTTTTACCTTTGCGGGCATGTACTGGCCGATGATTTCAATTTCTTTTCCGCCAAAATCCTTACGCATGCTGGGTTCATCGGCGGCGTAAAGAAGATCAATTGTCTGAAGCACGATCTGCCCCTTGCCGTTTTTTTGAAGATAGGCATCCCCGGCTTCGGGTGGTGTCTGCGCCTGTTTGGATGTAGTATCCTCGCCTGGAAGCGGTGGCTCCGTATAAGCCATTTGTGCAAGCTGTGTTTTTTTCGCACCGGGCAATTGGGCGATATTATCGATAACGCCGCGATTCGTCACCGTAGTGCCGCCAAACTGATCGGGCGAAACCGTAGCGGCGACAAATAAGGGAACAACGAGAATGAACAGTGCGAAGATGCGCCCCGCTGTCAGCTTGCCGTGCGTATGAACGCAATTTTCTTCATTACAACATTCTGGAAAACCAAAAATCAGAACAATGGAGGCCATCAGGACAAGAAGGATTCCGCTGATGGCGGTATAGATCTGAAAAGTGGGATGCAGATAGGACTGAACCTTTCCGCTGAAATAAAACCAGGTCAGCACGGTGCCCCAGAGAAGAAGCGCTGCAGAAGTCAAAACCCGGGAAATAATCGCCGTCATAATTGCAGAAAGGATAGGCGCATACAGATTATCGCAATAACGACAAAGAGTCCAATCGCCAGACCCAAAACAAAGCGTTTCTTAAAGGCCGCGCTGTAGATAAAGATCAGCTTCAGATCCATCATGGGGCCGAAAGTCAGGAAGGCCAGCTTGGCGACGGCGGGGAAATTGATCAGAGTGGCTGCGATGAATGCATCCGAGGTGCTGCAGAGCGAAAGAATCGCGGCAAGTCCCATGAGGGAAACCGTTGCCAAGGGCGGATTATTGGCAAGCGGCGCGAGGAAGTCCTGATTGACACCCGTGTTGAATACCGCGGCGACTGACGCGCCGATGACGAAGTAAAAGCAGACATCAAGAAAGTCATTCACCGCCACGCCGAGAGCGCCGCCAAGACGGGTGATCATGCTTCCTTTTCCAAGAGTCGGCGACTTGGGCATACCAAGTGCATCCACGGCGATTTCCGAATTATTCGTCGGTTTCTTTTGGATCTGCGCGAGAAGCTCCGGCCTGAGAACGTGTCGGATGGGAATCCGATTAATAACAAATGCCGCAAGAACGGCCACGATATATCCCACGATCAGACGCAGCGTCATCATCTCCATTGCACCCTGCCCACGAAATGCCATGTACGTACTCACCGCAACGATGGGATTCACAATCGGCACCGCGAGCATGTACGCCATAGCGCAGGAAACCGGCAGCCCCTTGCTAATGAGACGACGGATTACCGGAACGATTCCGCATTCGCACATGGGAAAAATCATTCCCAGCGCACCACTCAGAAAAATTGCGGCGACGGGATTTTTCGGCAGAATTTTCGCCATGAAGCGGGCAGGCAGAAATTGGTCAATCAGACCGGAGAGAATCGTCCCCAGCAGCATGAAGGGAATACCTTCGAGCAGAATGCTCATGAAGGCGTAACAGAAGTCGTTGAAATTAAAATTGAACCACGCGGCGGCGATCATTCTGGCGTACCGGGAAGTCGGTGGTATTCGGGAGCTTCCATCTGGCGGGGGATCGTATCCAGCGGCGTGAGGTCGGGAATGTCCTTCGCGGAGGAACCCACGCCAAGATCGGTGAAGCGTCTCGCGGACGGCAGCACGCTGCCTTCCAGGCTGCCAACGGCCTGATTGTAATTACGAACGGCGCCCTGAAGTCCCGTGCCGACTTTCTGCATGTGCTCACCAAACGTCGCAAGGCGTTTGTAAAGTTCGCGCCCGAGATCACTGATCTTCCGCGCATTTTCGGCAACCGTTTCCTGCTGCCAGCCGTAATAAACGGCGTGCAAAAGCGCGATGAGCGTAGTGGGCGTAGCAAGGATTACCCGATTGCGCGCGGCATCTTCGATCAAAGTCGGTTCATGTTCCAGCGCAGCGCCGAAAACGGCTTCCATAGGAAGGAATAGCACCACAAATTCCGGCGTATTCTCAAACTGCTCCCAGTAGTTCTTCTTCGACAGTTGCGCGATGTGCGTTTTGACCTGCTCGGCATGGCGCTTGAGCGAGACAAGTCTCAGTGCATCATCCGGCGCCTCCAGGGCATTCAGGTATGCGTCGAGCGCGACTTTGGAATCCACCACCACCGATTTGCCGCCGGGAAGATGAATGACCATGTCCGGACGTAAATTTCGATCATCCGAGCGGACGGAAACCTGCTCGCTGAAATCACAGCGATCCTGCATGCCCGCGAGTTCCACAACGCGGCGAAGTTGAATTTCTCCCCAGCGTCCCCTCGCCTGTGGCGCACGCAATGCTTTTACGAGATTGGAAGTTTCCTGTGCGAGATTCGCCTGCATCTGCTGCATGCCGGTCACCTGCGTGCGCAGTTCTCTATAGGCACCTTCACGTTCTTTTTCCATGGACTGAATCGTGCCGTGAAATTTCTCGAGCGAATCTTTTACAGGCTTGATAACGGACTCGATGGATTCCTGCCGTTTATCCATGTCACGCTTCGCCTGCTCGAGAAAGATGTTGTTGTTATTCGTAAGTGCTTCGAGGGAAAGCGCCTTGAATTCATTCGAGAGGTGCTGCCGCGCTTCATCCAGAAGACTGAGTTTTTCCTTAAAGTTACTTTCCTTTTCCTCAAGCTGGATGTGAAGGCGCATCCGCTGAAACCAGAGCACTGCGGAAAATATCCCAAGCAGAACCACAGCCAGAATCAAACCCCATATAAACAGCAATGAATTCATGATCCGTAACCTGGAGTCATGCTCCCATGATTCCGTTCAGTTTCAAATTAATAAATGGTGGCGATGCCATCCATTCATGAATGCACATTAAATGTTATCTCCGAGAAACGTGTGGATTCCGCACTCGGCCTTGTCAAAACCGATCCAGCGACCTGCCCGCTCACTGTCTCCCTCACCCACCGGACGCGTGCAGGGCCTGCAACCGATACTGCGGTAACCCTTCGCCGTCAGGGCATTTGCCGGGAGATTATGCTCCTTTAAATAAGCCTGAACCTGATCACGCGACCAGTTCGCCAGCGGATTGAGCTTCATAATGTAGCGGTCGAAAATGGAGTCGAATTTATAAAGCTCCAGAATCAGTGTCTGCTGGCGGGTCTTCGACTGCTGACGGCGCAAGCCTGTCACCCAGACATCGAGATCCTTTAGCTTGTTCTGCAGCGGAATGACCTTCCGCATCGTGCAGCACGTATCAGGTTTAGTTTTCCAGAGTTCTGGTCCAAGTCCAGGTTCGACGGCCTGCTGCTCGACGGTCAGTTCCGGCTTTAAGGATTCGATTTCAAAACCAAAGCGGTCTTCGAGCTTCTTTTTTAAGTCGAGCGTTTCCGGAAAGAGAAGGCCTGTATCGAGCGTAAAAACGGGAAACTGTAATCCAATACGGTGCGCGGTATCCATGATGACAATACCGGCGCCCTGAAAGCTCGTTCCAATCGCCGCCCGCGCTCCATAAGTCTCCCAGCACCACGTGAGGATATCCTCCAGTGGCTTGGACTCAAAGTCCTCGGAAAGTCTTTTGACTTCCTCCGGATCAGGTCTGCTCAGGGTCATGAACGACCTTACAATGACTTGACTGCCTTCACAACTGAAGCAGCGGTCATCCCGAGTTCTTCCATGACCTGTGGGCCAGGACCGCTCATACCGAAACGGTTGATGCCGACAGATTTCCCATCCAGGCCGATGTAGCGGAACCATGGATCAGAAATTCCGGCCTCAATGGATACGCGCTTGCGGCAGGATTTCGGGAGAACCTCTTCCTTGTAAGCTTCGGTCTGGCGTTCGAAACGCTCGAAACATGGCAGAGAAACCACACGCACACCGGCGCCGAGTTCGTCAGCAGCCTTCATCGCGTGCTGCACTTCGCTGCCGCTGGCCAGAAGAATGACTTCGAGCTTCGCGCTCTCCTTCTTCGCGATATACCCACCTTTGAAAGCACCTTCGCGACGAACTTTAACCGGGATGGTCGTAAGCGTAGGAAGATTCTGGCGGGATAGCGCAAGCAGAGTAGGGCCATCGATGCGCTGGAAAGCAGCGGCAAATGCACCTGCTGTTTCTTCAGGATCGGCGGGGCGGATCACGTCAAGATTTGGAATCGCCCGCAATGCGGCAACGGTTTCCACGGGCTGGTGCGTAGGACCATCTTCGCCGACTCCAATGGAATCGTGCGTGAAAATGTAAACGACTGGCAGATGCGAAAGCGATGCGAGACGAATGGATGGACGCCCGTAATCACTGAACGTGAGAAAAGTCGCGCCACTCGGACGGAAGATTCCGTCGTAAGCAAAACCATTAAGCATTCCGCACATGGCGTGTTCACGAATACCGAAGCGTAGATTTCTGCCTTCGCGATTCAGCGGGGTGAAATCCCCCTCGCCTTCGATGTAGTTCAGCGTGGAGCCGTGAAGATCCGCACTTCCACTGATGAGCAACGGCATTGCCTTTGCAATGGGCTGAAGCACTTCGCTGCCAGCCTTACGGGTGGCAATTGAAACGGATGGATCAAACTCAGGAATGACTGCAAGGAGATCAGGAACCTTGTTCTGAACACCGCTATCGAGAAGGTCGGCGAGGTCTTTATTCCCCGTGCGCCATTCCTTATAGGTCTTCTCCCAGTTTGAATACGCTGCCTTCAGCTTTGTCTTATGGGCGGCGAAATATTTTTTGGTTTCCGGTGCGACAAAGAAAAGCTCCTCGGGAAGTCCAAGGCCCTTACGCGCTTCGGTGGTGAATTTCACGCCGGCTTCACCGTGCGCTTTATTCGTTCCGGCAACTTCAGGAATTCCTTTTCCAATCATCGACTTCGCAACAATCAGGTGCGGCTTGCCCTGTTTGGTCGCTTTCGCCTTTTCAAAAGCGGCGAGAAATTCCGTCATGTTCTGGCCGTCAACCATGTGGACATCCCAGCCGTATGCCTTGTAACGGGCAACAGTGTCTTCGCTCTGCGTGGCGGGAGCCATCGCATCAAGCGTGACGTTATTGGAATCATAAATGGCGATCAGATTATCCAGACCGAGGTGCCCTGCGAGTGCGGATGCCTCGGAGGAAATTCCCTCCTGCACGCAACCGTCACCCATAAGAACAACAACGGAGTGGTTAAAAATCGCATGCGTGGAAGTATTGAAACGCGCTTCCGACATCTTGCTCGCCACGGCCATACCGACGGCATTGCTGACTCCCTGACCGAGAGGTCCTGTGGTTGCTTCTACCCCTGGAGTTTCACGGAATTCCGGATGTCCGGGGGTGATGCTGTGAAGAGCCCGGAATTTTTTAACATCATCAATCGAGATCGCATAGCCGCTAAGGTGGAGCCAGGTGTAAAGGAACATACTTCCATGGCCTGCGGAGAGAATGAAACGATCTCGGTTGATCCAGCGTGGCTCATCGGGATTGTGGCTGAGGGCGTGTCCGTAAAGAACAGCGCCGATTTCCGCCATGCCGAGCGGGAGGCCGAGGTGGCCTGATTTGCAGGCAGTTACCGCATCAATGGCGAGTCCTCGTGCGTCACGGGCGGCCAGGGTCAATGTATCAATATCCATACTCATATTACTAATTCCTTCTTTTGTTCTTATTTAAGAGGTTCAGAGAAAACAACCTCACTGGAAATGGCAAACCTGAAAATCAGAAAAGTTCGCCCTGATTGGAGGAAACGACGGTTCCCGCCTCTTTCTCCACCTCTGCAAGCAGGGATTTGAATTCGCATTCCCGTAACGCCGCGATCAGAGGGGGATAGTCGGGAACGATCCGTAATTTTTCCAGTGGGTATGGCAAAGTCAGCCCACAATGCAGGGCGACCATTTGCCGATTGATCGCCACAAGTTCCTTTCCGGCCCGCAATTTTTCGCGAAGCTTTTCATTGGGCATCGACTCCAGCTGCTCGTAAAGCCCCTCTACGGAACCGTATTGCTGGATCAACTTCGCTGCCGTCTTCTCCCCGATGCCGGATACGCCAGGAATATTATCAGAACTGTCTCCGGTAAGCGCAAGGATGTCCGCAATCTGTTGCGGCCCCACGCCCCATCTTTTCAGAACCGCTTCTGCGCCCAGTAAGGCAAAGCCCTCGCCTTCGGCCAGATCCGTCTTGTTTGTGGAGTAAATCGAAACCTTCGGCCCTACGAGCTGGAAGATATCTTTGTCATTGGTGGCGATGACGACTTCGTGCCCCTGTTCCACAGCGAGCTTAGTGTAGCACCCAATCCAGTCATCCGCTTCGGTATCCGGGCCGGTAATACCTGTTACGCCAAGGTGCGGCGTCATTTTATGGAGAAATTGAAGCTGCGGACGCATGTCCTCGGGCATTTCAGAGCGTTGCTGCTTATATTCCGGCTGTAGGGCCACCCGGTGCGCGGGCATTCCCTGATCCCAGGCAATAGCCGCGAGATCCGGCTTCAGGTCTGTCAGCATTTTACGGATAGCCTTGGTAAAGCCATAAATCGCGTTCGTCGCCTCACCTTTGGAGTTGGTCAATCCCCGGATCGCAAAGAAGGAACGGTAAACGTAGTAATTTCCGTCAACGAGCAGTAAACGCATATAAAGAAGTTACTGAGACTTAAAAAATGTTCAACGTCTTACCGTGTTTAAGCCTGATGATCCCCGAAACACCTCTTATTTTCTTTTTTGGTAAAAGGCCGGTGTCGCCGCTTGACTGTGCGGCTTCCGGTCATTTAGGTTGCGGATTCTTCTGATGACGTTTTCCTTTCGCTACTTTATAAATACCGCCTGCTGTTTTGGACTGGTGCTGCTTTCACCTGTCCAGGCCATCTGTGCGGAGACTGCGTCCTCTGAAGCGGTTGAAAGCCCTGCTGTCCAGCTTGCAGCGGCTAATGAACTTTCAGATTCCGGGTCTTATGAAAAAGCGATAGCGACCTATCACGCGGTAATCAGAAATCACCCTTTCACCAAGGAAGCCGCGACGGCACAATTCCAGATCGCGCAAACTCTGCAAAAATCCGGCAATCAAAGTAAGGCTTTTGATGCCTATCAGACTCTTCTTACCAAGTATCCCCAGACACCGGACTTTGATAAAGCCGTGGCGGAGCAGATCCGCATTGCCAATCTCAACTTACAGGCGAAAGCCAAACCCGTGCTGGGCCTGAAACTCTTCAGCCCACTTGAACGTACGGAAAAAATGTATCTTACGATTCTGGCCAATGCCCCTTTCGGCAAGCAGGCTCCGATCGCTCAATTCAATCTGGGGTTAACCTTCGAGAGACAAGGTAAAGCCAATGAAGCCGTGCAGGCCTATCAGAAAGTCATCGATAAATATCCCAACAGCGATATCGCCGATGATGCCATGTATCAGATTGGCTATGTCTATCAACGCTTGGGAATGACAGGACAATCTCAGGATTTATCCGCACTTATTACCGCTCAGCAAACCTATGAGGATTTCCTGGCAGAATATCCAAACAGTGAAAAAGCTGCACAGGCCCGGGAGAATCTTAAACTCATGGGCGTAAAATCCAGCTCGGATCTTGTAAAGATCGCCCGCTACTACGAGCGCACAAGAGATCTTAAAGCAGCGGTTATCTATTATAACGATGCCATCCGCCGCCAACCGGATACGACGAATGCAGAAGAAGCCCGCACGCGTATCCAGGCACTGCGCTCCCAATATGGCGATGACGCATTGACCTCCGGCCCCGAGCATGCTGAAACCGGCCAGAAAGCCGCTCTCCGCCGCCGTCTGCAATCCGAAGTCGAAACCTCGGCTCTCACCAATTACCTTGGACCACCTAAGCGTGATGTCATACCCGATGAGCTTCCGACCCCTCGCACGCGTCTGCGCACATCCGTGCAGGATGTGAAGCCTCTGCCACCCGTAGAACCAGACCTTCCTAATCCATAATGAGACTACGCCACTTCGCGATTGTATTGGCCTTATGTTTTCCCGCCTGCGGTTATCAGGTGGGTGAAATAAAGCCTACGCCCATGCGGTCGATTCACACGCTCGCCATTCCTTCTTTTGTAAACAAGACCTACGTAACGCGTGTCGAAGTGCTTGTCGCAGATACCGTCATAAAGCAATTCCAGCAGGATGGAACCTACCCCATTGTTTCCGAAAGCAAAGCGGATGCGATTCTCTACGGCACCATTACCAAGTTTGAGCGCCGCTCCATCCGCTCGGTGCTTTCCAACGTGCTCGCCACCAGCGAATTTTCCCTTCACATGGAAGTCGAATACAAGGTCGCCGACCGCATTACCGGACGCGTTCTCATGAAGGGTCGCGCCACGGGTGATACCCCGTTCTTTACGAGCCCGGATCTTGTGACGGATGAACGCCAGGCCATTCCTCTCGCCTCTCAAAAGCTTGCCACCCAGATTGTCAGTGAAGTCTCGGAAGGCTGGTAATTGTAAAACTTGCTCACCTTTGTTCCAACGCCAATCGGAAATCTGGGCGATATCACCCAACGCGCGCTGGACGTCCTTAAGGAAGTCGATTTTATCGCGGCTGAAGATACCCGACACACGGGAATGCTTCTAAGTAAATTTGGCATCGAAAAGCCCTTAATCAGCTACCATGAGCATAATGAATCCGTACGGACGGAGGAAATTGCCAGCCGTCTCCAGGCCGGTGAAAATATTGCGCTGGTTACGGATGCAGGAATGCCATCGATTTCAGATCCCGGCTTTCGCTTAATCAGTGCCTGCGTGGACCGCGGCATTCCCTACACCGTTCTTCCAGGCCCCTCCTCCATCACCACGGCGCTCGTTGGTTCCGGCTTCCCCTGCGATCGCTTTTATTTTGGAGGATTTCTCCCGCCAAAAAGCGGAAGACGTGAAAACGAGATCAAGGCCTGCGCAGAAAGAAGTGAAACTTCGATCTACTTCGAGTCCCCGCACCGCATTGTCCGTACGCTTGAAGTCATGGTTCAGCATTTGCCAACCAGACGCGTATGTGTCGCCCGAGAGCTAAGCAAAAAATTTGAAGAATACGTGCGCGGAATGCCTGCGGAAGTTCTTCAGCATTTCACCGCAAAACCTCCCAAGGGGGAAATCTGCGTTCTTGTGGCAGGACTCTCCAAACGTGAGGCCAGAGAGATGGCCGACGACTCAGAGGAGTAGTTCGGCAATCTGCACCGCATTGAGAGCAGCTCCCTTGAGCAACTGATCTCCACAGACCCAGAACGCGATACCGTTTTCCATGGCGCAATCCATACGCAACCGGCCTACGTAACAATCATCCTTGCCGGAGCAATCAATCGGCATCGGGTATTGGTTATTCTCCGTGTCATCGAGTAACTGAACTCCCTTGGCGCCCGCAATCGCTTCACGTGCTTCGCTGATCGTCAGCGGCTCTTCAAATTCCGCATGCACCGATACCGAATGTGCACGGTAAATAGGCACGCGCACACAGGTCACTGATGCCTTAAAGAGAGGCAGGTGCATTATGCGACGGCCTTCATTCTGCATTTTCATTTCCTCGCGCGTATAGCCCGTTTCCAAAAACGAATCCACATGCGGAATCACGTTAAATGCGATCTGATGCGGATAAACCTTCTTCGTCACGGGTCTTCCTGACCCGATTTCCTCCACCTGCCGCTTGAGTTCCTCAATAGCCTGTGCGCCCGTTCCAGATACCGCCTGGTAGCTGGATGCAAGAACACGCTTCACCCGCGCTATGCGATGCAGGGGATAAAGCCCCATCAGCGTAACCGCTGTCGTGCAGTTCGGATTTGCGATGATGCCTTTATGCCCTTTAATGTCCGCACCATTAATTTCCGGCACGATGAGCGGCACGGATTCCTCCATACGGAATGCCGATGAATTATCAATGACTACCGCCCCTGCTTTTACTGCATAAGGTGCAAAATCTTTTGAAATAGAAGAGCCAGCGCTGAACAAAGCGAT
>JBDSIH010000250.1:0-17765 GCA_039918055.1 Chthoniobacterales bacterium | reverse complement strand
ATGCAATGTTTGCGGCCACGGACAAAAAAATATCTCCCTGGTATGTCGTGCCGGCGGATGACAAGCGCTCGGCGCGGATTAACTGTATTTCCCATTTATTAAACCTGATTCCTTACAAACATCTTTCGAACGAAAAAATAAAACTGCCTACGCGGCAAAAGGCAAAGGGCTACAAGGAGGCGAAGCATTCCTACCGGATCGTTCCGCAGAAATTCTCCTATTGAGCGCCTTATTTCCCATCCGTGACAGAAGGATACAGCCAGCATACGTGACAGCAACGTTTGCTCTTTAGTACCATGGCAGAAACTCCTCCGGCTAAGCCGAAATCGCGGCTCAGTATTCTTCGTCGTTTTGCCCAATTAGCGAAGGCATTTTTTTTCGGCAGTAAGCGGGAGACGCGCCTGCTGGTAGCTGTTCTGCTTCTTCTTTGCGTGGCGGTGGGTGTCGTGCAGGTGCTGGTCAGCTACGCGGGGCGTAATTTCATGACGTCGCTTGCCCAGCGGGACATGTCAGGATTTTACCACAATATGTGGATCTACGTGGGCACCTTCGTGCTCGCGGTGCCGATAGGCGTATTTTATCAGTACATCACGCAGCGTCTTGCGCTTCTCTGGCGGCAATGGATGACGCATTTGCTGGTGAAGCGCTACTTTTTTAACCGCGCCTACTATCGCCTCCAAAGCTCCACGAAGGTGGATAACCCGGATCAGCGTATTTCGGAAGATGTACGTTCGTTCACATCCGGCGTGTTGGGATATCTCCTCACGCTGATCAATTCCGGTGTTACTCTGATCGCCTTTATTGGTGTGCTATGGACCATTTCGGCAAAACTTCCGCTCGTATTATTTCTTTATGCAGGCGTAGGAACGCTGCTTTCCATGCTGATCGGCCGACGTCTTGTGGGGTTACACTTCAAGCAATACCAAAAAGAGGCGGATTTCCGTTATGGCCTGATTCGCGTGCGGGAATACGCAGAGAGTATTGCATTTTTCCGCGGCGAGAAGCGGGAGCATCGCGATCTAATCCACCGTTTTGCCGAGGTGGTGCAGAATACCTATCTTATCATCGCCTGGAACCGGACGCTGGCTTTCTTCACGCAGGGATATAACTACATTGCGCTTATTGTGCCCCTGCTGATTGTGGGACCGATGTTTATTCGCGGCAACGTGGAGTTTGGTGTTGTGACGCAGGCGGCGGGAGCCTTTGCTTCGGTGCTTGCGGCGCTCAGCGTCATAGTTGCGCAATTCGAAGGACTGAGTGCTTTTGCCGCAGGAATTAAGCGTCTTGGAGAGTTATGGGATGAACTGGATGAATTCGATAGCGAAGACGCCGCCGTGGAGACGGAGGCGCAGATCGAGGTGGATGAAACGGCCAGCCGATTGAAACTTGCGAATCTCACCGTTCAGACTCCTCATAATGGCAAGACTTTGACCGAAGGTTTAAATTTCGTATTGCCGGCGGGCAAAAGCGCGCTGGTAATGGGTGAAAGCGGTGCCGGGAAAAGCTCGCTTCTCCGAACGATCGCAGGGCTGTGGCAAAGCGGTCAGGGAAATATCGAACGCCCTAACCTCAATTATCTTATGTTCCTGCCGCAACGTCCCTACATGGTACAGGGCAGTCTGCGCGCACAGCTTCTTTATCCCCAAAATGACGCGGATGCCTCCGAGGAGAATATCATCGACGTGCTCGAAAAAGTTAATCTTTCCGAGATGCTGGAGCGCGTCGAAGGAGATCTGGACCGTAGCGTGGATTGGGCGAATATTCTCTCACTCGGCGAGCAGCAGCGCGTTTCCTTTGCGCGGCTTTTCCTGCGCTATCCGCAACTTGCCTTCCTTGATGAAGCGAGCAGTGCGCTGGATGAGCCGAATGAGTTGCTGCTTTATACGCAGTTGCGCAAGCTTTGCATTTCCTACGTCAGTGTGGGCCATCGGAGCACCCTGAAGGCATTTCATGATTATCTCATTGTCCTCACCAAGGATGGCAAGGTGGAGATCACTGAGTTGGAGAATCAGCTCGAGAAACCCAAATAGCGCGGCAAATTTTCAAAGAGGAAAGGATTCCTTAGGGTTTATTCTCATAAACTTTAAAAAACTCATTCGCATAAACGGGTTTTAGAAAAGACGGCGCCCGCTCGGGAGTGCGATAAAGAATTGTTCCAAGTGGATGCGGCGGTTCCGGCTGCCCAAGGATGATGGCGGAACTTCTTACCGCCCGCTCCGGCTCATACGCAATGACATAGCGAACGCCCCGGCGATCCAGAATTTTTTTTGCGTCAGCGGGATCTGCGGCGGTGTAGATGCGCGCGCTGTCAACGGTTCCCGGCAGGCTCTGGTGAGAGCTCCCTGCTACCGAGGGCTGCCCGCTCCAGTAAGTGAGCGCGGGTGAAAGCCACCATGGGGCGACGATTGGATTCTTTTCAGGAGAGATCAGATGCTCCGCCACATCGCGAAGCAGGACGGCGTCCTTATTTTTTTCCGCCAGAAAAAGAGTATACTCCTGCTCTGGAAAAAGTATGCCCTCCCATTCTGTCGCCATGGGGCCAAGGGAAAAAAGGAATATGGCATATCCCAGCCAGCGATATTTGAAGGGACGCATTGCCCATGGGAGACAAATAGCGAGGAGCAGCGCCGCGAAATAACCCCAGCGCTGTTCCCATAACGTGAGGAAGCTGGTAAGTGCCACCAGAGCGGCCAGTGCAAAGGATTCACGGGATTTTGAGCAAAAGCCATCCACCACCAGAAGTATCGGCGCTGCAAACAGCAGCCATCCCGTGAAGCGCGCAATGCCGTCTTTCCCAAGGGTCATAGGACGTAATTCCGCGATCAAATGCGACCAGTTGTTGAAATACTCCAACGTCTCTTTCGGCAATTTTGGAATACGGATCCCGTCGAAAATGAAATCCACGAGCAATATTACAGCCAGCGCAATGAAGCTTTCCCGCCATGGGATTTTTCCAATGGTGGACGAGGAGGGCCATTCCTGCATTTTTGGGAAAAATTTCGGCAACAGATAGAGAAACAAGCCTCTAAGGATAAGTGTAGCGACAAAAAGAATCAGTGGTTCATAAAGGGAAGTCCACAGTGCCAGCCCCCATGCACAGCCATTTGCAATTGCCCATCCGCGGGATGGTTGGGTCCATAGTGTCCACTCTGACGTGAGGGCGATCGTTATAAAAAGAAGGATCAGACATTGGTGATCCGGGCGGCCAAGGGCATATCCATGGGAGATAATAGGGGATACGGTCGCCATGAAGAGCAGCATCCAGCGGTAACGTAGTTTCATGGAGCGGCACCACCCCCATAAAAAAATAATCGCCAGCATGCTGAGTACAGGCCCAATAAAAGCACCCGCCATATCCACTGGCTGGCGGGAAAGTAAGCGCATGGGCAAGGACAAGGCGGCTATGGCATAATCCATAGGGGCCGTCGCATGGGTATTAACGCCGTCCGGGTAATTTTCGAAGTCCTCAAACTCAATCCGCTGAAAAGGGTGTGCGAGGGTCATCTGGACCCGCGTCATCCGGGAGTAACAGTCAGGATCAAAAAAATAGATATTTCCATTAACGAAAACCTGCGGGGAGGCATTCATCTTTAAATGCCACCCCAAAAAAAGAATTCCCAACAGCCCCAAAACCGAAAACAGGGTCGAAACCCACCGGGGAAATGCGTTGGGAAGACGCAATATTTTGTGGTTTGAAGTCAATGGGCTAACAATATGCTGTATTTTTTACGGAAGCTTGCCTAAAAAGATTGTTCCACACAAGGTAGCTTTATTACACTTTCCTTTAACAGAGTTGGCTAGACGCGAACACCATTTTCATGGCGGATAAAGACGAATCCATAAACGTATCTGAGGCGCAAGCCTACGGATGGCAGCAGATTGACAAGCTCGAAGGGCTCGAGGCGGTGCGTAAACGCCCCGGCATGTATATCGGTGACCCGGATGAACGGGGCTTGCACCACTGTGTTTTTGAAGTTCTGGATAACTCCATCGATGAGCACCTTGCCGGATTTTGCTCGAAAATTGAAGTCACCATCCAGATGGATGGATCTGTCAGCCTTCGGGATAACGGCCGCGGTATTCCCGTGGAAATGCATCCGAAGTTCAAGATGCCTGTCGTGGAGCTGGTGCTCACCAACCTGCACGCGGGTGGTAAATTCGGCCAGGGCGCCTATAAATACTCCGGTGGTCTGCACGGTGTCGGCGCCAAGTGCGTCAATGCGCTGAGCGACTGGTTTAAAGTCGAAGTCATGCGCGATGGTCAGATATGGCACATGGCTTTCGCCAAGGGAAAAACCACCCAGAAGCTTATTGCCCTCAGCGAGCTTAAGAATAAGAAGCAGACGGGCACGATGATTTCATTCCTGCCTGATCCCACGATTTTCACGATCACGACGGAATTTAAGTTTGAGCGTTTGGCCTCACGGTTACGCGAACTGGCCTTCCTGAATCCCGGCGTCGAAATCGAGCTCACCGACGAGCGCGATGACGAGCACCACAAGCCACACAGTGAAACATTCTTCTATAAGAATGGTATTGCAGAATTTGTCCGCCAGCTTGGTGAGAACAAGCAGATCATCCATCCCAAACCTGTCATTCTTGCCGGCAAGCGCCCAATCATGGTCGAAGGTAAGGAAGAAGATGCCTACGTCGATGTCGTCATTCAATATAACGATAGCTATAACGACCAGATTCTCTGCTACGCGAACTCCATTCCAAATCCGGATGGCGGAACGCATCTGACCGGTTTCCGCACCGCGCTTACCCGTGCGATCAACCAGTACGCGAAATCAAACGGCCTCATTAAGGAAAAAGATCCCGCAATCAGTGGTGATGACGTCCGCGAAGGCCTGGTCTGCGTCGTCAGCATCAAGATTCCAAATCCACGGTTTGAATCCCAGACAAAGGTCAAACTCGTTAATACCGAGGTAGAGGGAATTGTCAGCTCGATCACCTACGAGGGTGTGATGCGGTGCTTTGATGAAAATCCCGCCGTCGGAAAGAAAATTGTCGAAAAAGGATTGGTTGCCGCTCGCGCCCGCGAAGCAGCCCGCAGAGCCCGGGAAACCGTTCGCAAGAGCGCTCTCACCGGTGGAGGACTTCCCGGAAAGCTCGCAGATTGCTCAGAGCGTGATCCGACTTTGACGGAACTCTACATCGTCGAAGGTGACTCCGCAGGTGGCTCTGCCAAGCAGGGCCGAGATCGGCGCTACCAGGCGATCCTTCCGATCCGCGGTAAGCTGATCAATGTCGAAAAAGCGCGTTTGGACAAGGTGCTGCAAAACACCGAAATTCAGACAATGATTACGGCCATTGGAACCGGAATCGGCGATGGCGATGCCGAAGGTTCCTTCAATATGGCAAAACTTCGCTACGGCCGCATCATTATCATGACCGATGCCGACGTCGACGGATCGCACATTCGCACGCTGTTGCTTACATTTTTCTATCGTCAGATGCCGGAGCTTGTTAAGCGCGGAAATGTTTATATCGCACAGCCGCCGCTCTACCAGATCAAGCGTAAGAAGCGTGAGGAATACGTGGATGATGATCTACAGCTGAATAAAATCCTCATCACGCTCGGGGCGGATGAAGTGAAGATCCGCAACCTTGCGGACAAGAAAGATTTCAATTCGGCGCAACTCAAGGAAATCCTGGAATTGCTCGAACGTCTGGAAAAATCCAGCGCGTCCATTAAGCGCCACGGCGGTGACTTCGAAAAATATCTGAATGCCCGAGTGAAGGAAAAACTCCCTGCCTACCTCGTAAAAATCCGCGAAGGCAATGAGGAGCGGGTGGAATATTTCCACGATGAGCCGGAGCTTCGTGCATTTGCCGATAAAAATAAGGATCTCAATCTTTTTGAACATACTGCCTCTGAGGAAGCCTCCGGAGATGAAGCTAACGTCGTAGCCCCTCAGCCAGTCACTGCAAAAGCCGCCGCCAATGCCCGCTTCGTCACTCGACGCGCAAAGCTGGTGGAGCTTTACGAATCTACAGGTGTGGAGAAATTGATTCTGGAGCTCGCGAAAAAGGGTCTCAAAATTGAGCATTATGCGGATGCCGATCACGCTCTTTTTGAACTCACCGAGGGTGAGGGCGAAAGGCAGATCGTGCACCAGGTTTTCGCCATACCGAAGATTCTCGAACTCGTAAAAGAAATCGGCAAGCGCGGGGTTCAGATCAAGCGATTTAAGGGTCTTGGAGAAATGAACGCCAAGGAGCTCTTTGAAACCACGATGAATCCTGAAAAGCGTAAACTTCTTAAAGTGGATCTTAATGAAGACAATGCTTTGGAAGCCGATAAAATGTTTACCATTCTCATGGGAGATGTCGTCGAACCCCGACGAATCTTCATCGAGGATAATGCCCTGAATGTTCGCAACCTGGATGTTTAATAAGCACCGTCTTTAGTTCGCATGTATACCGCTAACGAAAAAGTTGAACTCATCAATGTAGCAGAAGAAATGTCGAGGTCGTTCCTCGACTATTCGATGTCTGTTATCATTTCGCGTGCGCTGCCTGATGCGCGCGACGGTTTAAAGCCCGCCCAGCGCCGCATTCTGTATGCGATGCATGACCTGCGTTTGTTCCCCGGACGCCAGCAGATCAAGTGTGCAAAAATTTGCGGTGACACGAGCGGTAACTACCACCCGCATGGTGAGGCAGTTATTTATCCAACGCTTGTGCACATGGCCCAGTCGTGGGCGATGCGCGAAACACTGATCGAAGGTCAGGGAAATTTTGGTTCCGTTGAAGGTGATCCTCCAGCAGCAATGCGATATACGGAAGCCCGGCTCACGCATCTCGGCGCTGCCTTGATGGCGGATATGGACCGGGACACCGTTGATTTTGTCCCGAACTATGATGAACGTCTGACAGAGCCCAAGGTTTTCCCTGCGGCATTCCCCAATCTTCTCGTAAATGGCGGAACGGGTATCGCCGTCGGTATGGCAACGAACATGCCGCCGCACAATCTCGGTGAAGTGATCGACGCGATTTGCGCGCAGATTGATGACCCCGAAATCACGCTTGATGGCCTGATGAAATTTGTAAAAGGCCCTGATTTCCCTACGGGATGTCAGCTTTGTGGCGTGGGTGGTATCCGCCAGTACCTGGAAACCGGTAGAGGTTCAGTAAAAGTTCGCGGCAGAGCGGGCGTTGAGGAAATCAAAAACGGGCGTGAGCAGATCGTCATCACCGAAATTCCTTATAACGTTAATCGCGCAACGTTGGTTTCGCGCATTGCGGAACTGGTGAATGAAAAAATCCTCACGGATATCAGTTATGTCGGCGATCAGTCGGATGAAAAGACCCGCATCGTCATCGAACTTAAGCGTGATGCGAACCCGAAGATCGTCATCAACAATCTTTATAAGCATACCTCGCTGGAAAGTTCCTTTGCGGTTTCCATGCTGGCAATTCATCAGGGTCGGCCAAAGCTTCTCTCGCTGAAGGAGGCAATCTCCGCCTACATCGAGCATCGCCGCGAAGTTATTATTCGCCGCACGCGCTTTGAACTGCAAAAAGCCGAAGACCGCGCCGAAGTGCTCGAAGCCTTCCTCATTGCGCTGGCTAATCTTGATGACTTTATCCGCATCATCCGTGAATCCAGCAACCGCGATGAAGCGCGCGTAAAGCTGCTCGCTTTCGAGTGGACGGAAAAGCAGATGCAAACGCTCGGTATTTTGATCCGTGGGCAGGTATCAATTAAGGACGGGAAGTATGCGCTTACCGAACGGCAGGCTGATTCCATTCTCGAGTTGCGCCTGTATCAGCTCACCGGCATGGAGCAGGACAAGGTCTCCGGCGAATACAATGAGCTGCTCAAGACGATCGAAGATCTCATGGACGTTCTCGACAAGGAATCGCGCGTTCTCACGATCATCAAAAAGGAACTCCGCGAAATTCAGGGCAAATATGCAGGCCCTCGTTTGACGGATATCGTTCCTGACGAAGGCGACATCAATATTGAAGACCTTATTGCCAATGAAGGCTGCATCATCACCGTTACGCACGGCGGCTACATCAAGCGCACGGCGGTAAGCGCTTATCGTGCGCAGCGTCGTGGTGGAAAAGGCGTGATCGGCATGACCACGCGCGAGTCGCAGACCGATGCGGACAAGGGAGATTTCGTCGAGCATCTCTTCACGGCAAGTACACACGATTATCTGATGTTCTTTACGAAATCGGGACGTTGCTACGTGGAAAAAGTGTACGAGATTCCCGAGATGAGCCGCACGAGCAAAGGGCGCTCCATCGCCAATCTGCTTGAGTTTAAGCCTGGTGAAAAAGTGGCGGCGACTTTACGTATTCAAAGTAAATCCAGTGGCCAGGGCCCCGCGACCAAGGACGAAACATGGGATGAAAATCTCCACGTTCTTTTCGCCGCGAAGAGCGGTATCGTCAAAAAATCGAATCTTTCCGATTTCTCAAATATCCGCAAGGGCGGGATCATTGCAATCCAGGTGGAGGAAGGGGACGAGCTCATCAACGCAGTTCTCACCGATGGCCACGATCAGGTCGTTCTCATCACACGTGATGGCATAAGCCTGCGCTTCAGTGAAGAGCAATTGCGTGACCAGGGCCGCAACACGGTTGGAGTCTGGGGTATTCGTCCTGAAAAAGGCGATCATGTGATCGAGGTTGCACTTGTGCGCAGTGAAGCGGCACTTCTGGTAGCAGGGGAAAACGGCATCGGAAAACGCACCATCTTTGACGAGTACCGTCTTCAGTCCCGCGGCGGTAAAGGAATTATCACCATGAAGACTGGCGAGAAAACCGGCAAGGTTGTGGGCGCACTTACGGTGACTGATAAGGATGAAATCATGCTTATCACTACGGGCGGTCAGATGGTACGCACACGCGTCGCTGAAATTCGTGAAGTCGGACGCAATACGCAGGGCGTAAAGCTCATCAATCTCCACGATGATGAGAAGCTTCAGGCAATTGCTCCTGTCGTCAGCGATGAAGAGCAGGAAGCAGAAGCAGCCGAAGGCGCTTAAGTTTCGAATTAATCAGCAGACCTATCCGTTTTTACCGCTGTGAAGCAGGCATCATTTGGCCTGCTCCACAGGCAGCTAAAATATCGGTAGGAACGGCCACGGCAAAAAATACCTTAAGGTAGATTATCCGGGTGGGAGCAGTGCTCCTGTTTATGTCTGAGATAATAAAGACTCCGTTTTTCGCACCTGTGGTTTACGAAAAAATAAACCGAAGAGGCCCTTATGAATAAGGCCATCGCGCCTATTACAATGGCAGCGAGAGGGAAGGGATAAAGGTATCCAAGCGCGAGATCACTAAATCTCCCAATAAGAAAACCAATGCTGCAATTTTCAGGGAAGGGGCGCGTGGATGACGAAACGCATTATCTCCTGCCAGGAGCGGAAGTCGAAGGATCGAGCTTGCTCGTGTAATCTTGGTTTAGCTTAAGCCCATCCGCCTTGGCGGCAATCGTTTGTTCCCACATGGGATTGGAGGATTTGCAGGCCACCATTTCGCCTTTGGCATTCAATACGAGGACAATCCATCCCTGGTACTTCTTTCCCCAGATAGCGCCGGTATCATCCCATCCCCATTTGACTTCTTCGGTTTTATGAACGATCTGGCGGCCCTGTGCTTCGGATGTAAGGCGGATCGGAACCGTTTCAGCGACGACTACTTCGTAAGCTTTCGGATCTTTTATCTGTTTGGCGATCGCCCAGCATTGGAGCTGATAGCCTTCAAGCGGAGGTCCGTTTAAAGTTTTATTGGTGACGGTAACTTCCAGACGCACGCGCTCGATTTTATCATCCCAGTCACCGCCCTCAATCTTATCCTTGGCCTCACGCTGGACGGCCAGTTCAATGCGCGTTGGATCCCTGGAGACGACAAGAGGCGTAGCTATGGATTCTGTCCGGGCAAAAAGAAGGGCGCCCAGAAGGAAGCAGAGAAAACGGATGGAAAGGAAGGTGGTTTTCATAAAGGTGATTACCGGTGCAATACAAAGTGGAACGGCTTCCATCGGTCAAGCCAAACTGCGGTGAATCCCTTCTTATGGGTTGGATAGAGGCTTATTACTTTTGAGAATTTCCTGTTGGGAAGGGATCGGCAGGTTGCGATTTCCCCAGATAAGAATGGAGGGTCTCTCGGCCAGTGTCTGTGCCAGTGTCTTGGTATAGGTGGAAGTCACCTTAAGGTTCTGCATAGTGACATTCAGGTTGGTGATCGAGGAGCGAAGGTCTTTTTCATTGGATTTAACCAGGGATTCCGCGCTCTGGGACAGGCTTTGTAAACGCTTGGCAGCGTCTTCGATTTTGACCAGCGTGTTTTGCGCGGGTCCTTTTGTATCTTTCAGGAACTGGGTCAATTCCCTGATCAGCGTCTGGGCGTCTGCGGCGTCCGCCTTTGCCTGGGCAAGGAAATCCTGGAGGCCTGGAAGAATGCTCTTCATATCACCGTTGATGGAGGTGGAGAGTTTATCCAGCGTGCCCATGACGGGACCGAGATTCCGGAGAATCTGGTCGAAGGTTACAGGCGTGAGTCCCTGAAGAGCTTCATTCTGTGCCACCGTGGCAACGCCGACTGAACCCGCAGAGAGCTCGACAAATTTGTCGCTCAGAAGCGTATCCGCCACAATGGAAGCAATCGAATCATTAGGAATAGAGGGGACATTTTTATAAAGGCTGAGAGTTAGTTGGATCGCATTTTCGGGGTGCGTGCTGTTCTGGCGTTCCTGGGCGGTGAGGAAGCGAACATTCGTGACGGTTCCTGCGAGAGCGCCGGCATATTTCACCTGTGTGCCGACTTTGATTCCGGTAATGTCGGAGAAGTTAGCTTTCACATCATGGCCAACGCGGGAAAATGTTTTCCCGCCGAGCGCGAAGGCGAGGGCGCCGAAAAGAATGGCGCTGCAGGCGACAACCGTCAGAGCGAGCGCGTAATTGCTGAATTCGTGGTTTTTCATAATTCTGGTTCGTGGAGTAGGCTTGAGAGGTAATCGCTCTTGGAAAGTTTCAGGGCTACGGGACCGTCCGGTTCTCCATTGATGAATTGCTGGACTTCGGGATCTTTGCAATTGCGGATCTCATCCGGGGTGCCTTGTGCGATGATGGTGCCTTGTTTAGGACCCGCGCCGCCGAGCATGATCATTTTGGTGCCTACGCGAAACGCGCTGGTCATATCATGGGTGACTATCATGGCCGTCAGCCCAAGTTTCCGGGTCAAATCGAGGGTCAGTTTATCAACAACTGCGGTCATGATAGGATCAAGCCCTGCAGTCGGTTCATCGCTGAGAAGGAGTTCAGGATCCATCGCCAGAGCCCGGGCGAGGCCGACGCGTTTTTTCATGCCCCCACTGATTTCCGCGGGTTTCAGATTTTCAAATCCCGTAAGGCCGACCAGCTCCAGCTTCATCTTCACGACAAGGTCGACAATTTCCGGGGCAACGTGGCTGTTTTCGATGAGGGGGAGGGCGACATTTTGTCCGACAGTGAGCGACTGGAGTAACGCGCCCGACTGAAAGAGCATCCCGAACCGAAGGCGATGTTTCGCCAGCTGATCATCCGTCATTGTGGTGATTTCTTCGCCGAAAAGCTTGATTGAACCCGAGGTGGGTTTCGCGCCGCCGATGATGTGCGCAAGCAGGGTGCTCTTGCCGCATCCGCTGCCACCCATGATGATCATGACATCGCCCTTTTCAATTTTGAAAGTAATACCATTCAGCACCGTGTGGGTGCCGAACTTCCGGACGAGATTTGTTACTTCAATGATGGGTGTTTCACTCATTCGAAAAAGAAGAAAAAGCCGGTGAGGAGTGCATTGGCAATGAGCATGGCAAGGATCGACGTGACGACAGAGTTGGTGGTTGATTTCCCAACCCCTTCCGCTCCGCCTTCGACCTCAAGTCCAGCCTGGCAGGAAATAGTAATGATCAGCCACGCAAATACAAAACTCTTAATGACGCCGGAATACAGATCCATCGGCTGCGCATTATCGATGAGGCGCGTGATGTAGGCCGTCGTATTCATATCCAGCGCGAAATGGCAGATGGACCAGCCGCCGAGCATTCCCACGTAGTTTCCGAATACGGTCAGCACCGGCAACATGATCAGCATGGCAAGAAACCGGGGGACGACAAGAAAACGGACGGGATTAATCGCCATGACCTGGAGCGCCAGGATTTCCTCGGAGACCTTCATCGTTCCAAGTTCGGCGGTGACAGCTGAGCCGCTTCGTCCGATGACTACGGTGCCGATAAGGAGCGGACCGAGTTCGCGTAATAGAGTTACGATAACAAGATTCGGCGTATAACTCGTAGCTCCCAGGTGGGCCAACTCATGCGCGCCCTGCATGGCAAGCGTAAGGCCAATACTGAAGGCGGTGAGCGAAGCCATGGGGATGGCCTGCACGCCAATATTGATCATCTCATGGAGAACTGAGGTGATTTTGAAGGGCTTGCCCAGAAAAGGGGCAATCAGGACCCAGTAAAGGATCTCGAAATTCAGCTTAAAATAAGCGCGCACGGAAAGTGATTTATTCCTTATTTATTTCGGCGGTGGCCGCATTCACATCATCCGTAATGGTGAATAATTCATTGAGGCGAACGAGGTTAAAAACCATCCGCACCCGGGTCACTAGGCCGTAAAGGCCAAGCTTTCCTTTGAACTCGGCAGATTCGCGACAATATTCAATCAGCGTCGCAAGACCGGAAGAATCGATGTAGCCGACTTCGGTGAAATCCAGCAAAAGCTTGGGGCATTTCGCGTGAGATTTGGCCAGAAGCGCTTCACGGAGCACGGGTGAGGCATGCAAATCGATCTCCCCTTTGAGATGGAGTGTCGCTATTTCACCCGCCACGCTTTCTTTCAGTTCCATTGCCTAAATTGAATAGCCAACCCTGTTGCACAGGGAAAGCACGGAATTGAACTTATTAGAACCTTTTGAAGATGGGTTGCATCCTTTTGCGGACGCCGTTAACTTACGGGCGCGTGCAGGATTCATTTGGCCATTCGATTTCCTATCTACGCGTTTCGATCACCGACCGGTGTAACGAGCGCTGTAATTACTGCATGCCAAATGAATTACAGGAGTGGATGCCTCGCGATGAGGTGCTGACCTATGAGGAGCTGACCCGTATCATGCGGGTGGCAGTAACGCTTGGCATAAACCGGTTTCGGATTACTGGCGGCGAACCACTGACGCGACGGGAGGTTCCATCTTTTTTTCAAATGCTTCAGAACGTGGAGGGAATCACCAGTCTGGGTGTTTCCACCAACGGCACACTCCTGGCCAAAGAGATCAGCCCGGGTGTTTCCATGGCGGCACTGCTTGCGCAGACAGGCGTTAATTCCCTGAATCTTTCTCTCGATACGCTCCGGCGGGAACGCTACGCCGCCGTTACCGGGCGAGATTTTCTGGATTCCGTTCTGCGCGGCATTGATAGCGCCCAGGCCGCAGGATTTGAGCAGATCAAGCTGAACTGCGTGCTCATGCGGGATCAGAGTGAGGATGATGTTCTTCCACTCATTGCTTTTGCTGGAGAACGCGGGCTGTTATTGCGCTTTATTGAACTGATGCCGGTTTCGACGACGGACGTCTTATCGGAGGAGCGATTTTTTCCCATCGCGGAAGCGAAACGCCGGATTGAAGCAAAATGGGGTGCGCTAATTCCCGAACCGGATTTTAAAACAAATGGTCCCGCTAACTACTACCGAATCGCCGAAACCGGTCAGCGGATCGGATTTATCGGAGCGATGACGGATTTTCATTTCTGCGAATCCTGTAACAAGTTGCGCCTGACGTGTGACGGAAAGTTGCGTCCATGCCTTGGCAGTCACCTGGAATTTGACCTGAAGGAACCGCTCCGTGCGGGAGCTACTGATGAGGAGCTTCGCGAGTTCTTCCTGCATGTCATTGCGCGCAAGCCGAAGGAACATGATTTCCGGACAACGTATCAACCTAATCGTAAAATGGTGGCAATCGGAGGATGAGCGAGTTTTCCCATCTGGATAAGGACGGATCAGTGCGTATGGTGGATGTCTCCGCCAAGCCGCTTTCCATGCGTATCGCAAAAGCATCCGGCGCAATTCGTATGGCACCCGATACGATCCTCCTCATTAACGAAAGCCGTATCGCAAAAGGAAATGTCCTCGCTACTGCGAAGATAGCGGCCATTCAGGCCGCCAAGCGCACTTCAGAGTGGATACCGCTTTGCCACCCGCTTTCGCTTTCCGGAATTGAGGTGGAATTTGTAACAGAAGAAGCGCAGATTCAAATCATCTGTGAAGCGCGAACGACCGCTCAGACCGGTGTGGAGATGGAGGCATTGACCGCCGTAAGCGCCGCCGCGCTCACACTCTACGACATGTGCAAAGCGGTGGATAAAGCGATGGTCATTGAAAATATTCACCTCGTATCGAAAGAAAAACGTCCACTGTAATAGATATCATTTCCATGATTCAGGTCGGTATTATTACAGTTTCAGATCGTGCATCACGGGGTGTTTATGATGATGCCGGCGGCCCTGCACTTCGAGGCGAATGTCTCGCAAGAGGCTGGGAGGTTTTAGCGGAAGCCATAGTGCCTGACGATAAGGATGCCATCCAAAAAACAATCCGCGCTTTCTGTAGTGAGGGCTGTGGATTGATTTTGTCAACCGGGGGAACTGGCATTGCCATACGCGACGTTACGCCGGAAGCCATTCGCGGTATTTTACGCGTAGAGATTCCCGGTTTTGGTGAAACGATGCGCGCGGAGTCGCTTAAAATTACACCGAATGCGATTTTATCGCGCAGCCTTGGTGCCATCGTGGAATCCTCACTTGTGCTTGCGCTGCCGGGAAAACCCAGCGGGGCCGTAGAGTGCCTAGGCTTTGTTGCCAATGCCATTCCTCATGCCGTGAAGCTAGCAAAGGCTGAGCCGACCAGTTGTTAAATTCATTGCCTGCGGCTTGACTTGGCTCCACGCAACCGGAAGCATGCCTCCCGTATGATGCGCAAAAACGTCCTCCTTTTAGCAATTTTCTCGATTGGAGTTTTCAGCGGATGCGTTGGGCTTCCTAAAAAGCCGACGGGCAATCCGAAAAATTATCGCCCTGCGGATACGGGGAAATTTGCATGGGGAATTTCCACAAGCAGTTACCAGTATGAAAATCCCGATGTGCGGGATGGGGAGAAAAAATACTTCTCCACCGACTGGGATATGCTGGTCAAGCGCCGCGCCGCGCCTGTGAAGGGGAATGCGCTTTATTCATGGACGGAATTTGAAAAGGATCTCTCGGCGCTGAAGAAGATCGGAGCCACACATTATCGCTTCAGTATTGAGTGGGCGCGCATCGAGCCAAGGCCCGGGTACTATGATGAAAAAGCCATTGCGCAATATGTGCGTATGACCCGCGCCTTAAAGGCCGCAGGCATCGAGCCGGTTGTCTGCCTTTGGCACTTCACCTTCCCGGACTGGCTGTACGATACAAAACATCCCTCCAACTCGAACTGGCTGCATCCTGACTGTCTGCCGCACTGGAATGCCTACGTGACTCGCATGGTGCATGCCTTTGGTCCCAGTGTGCGCTTCTATGCCCCGCAGAATGAGCCGAACGGCCAGATCACCACGGCTTATCTCGTGGGTCAATGGCCACCGTGTGAAATCCTGAATTTTGGGGATTACAAGAAAGCGATCATCGCCAGCGCCGAGCAGTTCCGGTCCGCCGCGAAGATCATTAAAAAATATAATCCGCATGCCATTGTCATGAGCGTGGAAGCTCTGCCGTGGTGGAAAATCGGAACCATTGATTTTACACACGCGATTTATGACGAGATGCAGCATAACAATTTTGACCATCTCGACCGGACTTATGATGTATGCGATGTGATTGGGTTTAACTACTATTACTCCCAGATCGCAGGGCCGATGGGCTACCTGCTCGTGGGCACGCACAAGGGCCCGCATTACACCATGATGGGTTGGGTAATTGATCCCAAGGGGCTCTACAAGCAAATCAAGCTGGTCGCAGGCCGGTATAAGCGCCCAATGATGATTACCGAAAACGGTATTGCTACCAAGGATGACAAACAGCGCATCAAATATCTGAAAGACCACATCGGTATGATCATGCTCGCGAAAAAGCAGGGCTACGACGTGCGCGGCTATTTCGTATGGTCGCTCGCGGATAATTACGAATGGCACTACGGCTATAAGGCAAACTTCGGCCTTGGGTATATGAATCCGAAAACGTATACACGCGAATTGCGCCCTTCGGCTTATTTCTATCGCGACGTCATCAAAAATAATGGACGGAACATTGAACTGCCAGTGGTCAAGAAGCGGAAGAAATACTCGAACTCCGCTGCTTTAATGTAGCGTAAAGTCGGGTTTTCTTTTCAGGAGTTGTTTTTCTTAAAAAAAACGGGCAGCGTTCACGTTTCACTTTATGTATCTTCTGGCGTCCGATGTCCCATCCGTTCTTACGATTGTGTTTCTCGTGCTGGCGGTGGGGCTTGCTCTGAGTTTCGAGTTTGTAAATGGCTTTCACGATACGGCAAACGCGGTTGCGACCGTAATCTATACCAATACCCTTAAACCGACGATAGCAGTAGTCTGGTCGGGTATCTGGAACCTTATCGGTGTGCTGAGTTCGTCGGGGGCGGTAGCTTTTGGAATTGTGGCACTGCTTCCCGTGGAATTGGTTATCAATGTGGGTTCAGTAGCCGGATTTGCGATGGTATTTGCACTGCTTCTTTCCGCAATTATCTGGAATCTGGGCACATGGTATCTCGGATTACCAGCCTCTAGTTCCCACACTCTGATTGGTTCCATTCTTGGAGTTGGGCTGGCAAATTCCCTGATGTCTCACGCCCATACCTTTGGCGAAGGGGTGAATTGGATGAAGGCCAAAGATGTAGGTCTGGCCCTTCTTATCTCCCCGATAGTGGGATTCTGCGCCGCCGCATTGCTTTTGTTATTGGCCAAGGCGGTGATTAAGCATCCGGAACTTTACAAGGCACCTAAAGGAGATGAACCGCCTCCGTGGTGGATTCGCGGAGTTCTTATGCTGACCTGCACCGGCGTAAGTTATGCGCATGGCTCGAATGATGGCCAAAAGGGAATGGGGCTGATTGTTCTCATCCTCGTGGGCATTCTTCCCGGAATGTACGCACTGCAGATGAATACAAGCGTGGAGACGATTAAGCAGATCAGTATTACGGCCAGTGCATTGGCACCTGCTTATGCGCAAAAGGCGAATGGAGCCTCTGCCGAAGAGGCGGACAAAACACTTTCAAAATACCTGAAAGGCAGCAGGCCTTTGAGTGATTCGGTCTATGCCGCACTGGCGCAAAAAACTACGGAAATAAGCACAGAGTTGCAGAGTATGAATTCTTTTAAAGATTTGAATGAGCCACAGCGCCGCAGTCTCCGCACCGATTGTGTTCTGGTTTCCGATACCATCAAAAGACTCCAGAAAGCGGGACAATTTGATGCCGCCCTCGAAAAGAGCAGCCTTGGCTTTTCGAACAGCCTGAAATCTCTTACGGAGTATATTCCTGACTGGGTGAAGTACGCAGTCGCGCTCGCGCTGGGTCTTGGAACCATGATCGGATGGAAACGCATTGTCGTGACGGTGGGAGAAAAAATCGGCAAACAGCATCTGACATATGCGCAGGGCGCCTCGGCGGAAATGGTCGCCATGGCCACTATTCTTATAGCAGATCATTTCGGCTTGCCCGTCAGTACTACGCACGTGCTTTCCTCCGGCGTCGCGGGAACAATGGTTGCCAATCACGGCGGGC
>JBDSIH010000249.1:0-1878 GCA_039918055.1 Chthoniobacterales bacterium | reverse complement strand
CCACGCGAAGATCGCCCTAAAATGTGGCGTACGCTCGGAGAGCTGGAAAACAGCCCTGAATTTGAAGAAGTGCTCAAGCGCGAATTCCCTGAAGGCGCCGGTCTTTATACCGAAGCGAAGGAAGGCGGACTTTCCCGTCGTGACTTCCTGCGTTTAATGGGAGCATCCGCCGCACTTGCCGGAGTGGGTCTCGCAGGTTGCCGCCGCCCTGAGGCATTCCTTGTTCCTTTTAAGAATAACAACGAGTGGACGATTCCCGGAAAGTTCCTCTATTACTCCACGGCAATGCCAACCCGCACCGGGGTGATGCCGCTGATCGCCACTACAGTCGATGGTCGTCCGACCAAGATTGAAGGCAATCCTCTCCATCCCGAGAGCAACGGTGGAACAAATGGTTTTGCACAGGCATCGATCCTGGATCTTTACGATCCTTATCGCGCCAAGACTTTCCTTCATCAGGATCAGCAAACCACGCTCGAAGCTTTTACGAAGTATCTGAGCGATCTTCGCGCCACGCATCAGAAAGATGGCGGTGCAGGCCTCGCATTCCTTGTTGAAAGGACGGATTCTCCGACCCGAGATCGTCTGCGGCAGGAAATTTTAAAACAGTTCCCGAAGGCAACATGGGCTCAATACGAAGCATTAAGTAATATCAATGCTCCCCGTGCAGCCGCTGCGGCATTTGGCCCGGGTGTTCGTGCCCTTCCGCGGTTTGACCGTGCGGATGTTATCGTCGCACTCGACAGCGATTTCCTGAATTCAAACGAAGTCGGGATTGGTTTCTCACGGGGATTCCACGCCCGCCGTAATCCCGACCAGGGCGGTGCGCCGATGAATCGTCTTTACGTCGTCGAAAGCAACTACAGCGTTACCGGCGGTATGGCGGATCACCGTCTTCGCACGAAGACCAGCGCGATCCCTGCCATTGCTGTCGCGATGGCAAAGCAGATTGCCGAAAAAACGCGCAATTCCGATCTCGCCGCGCTTGTAACGGCCTATCCAAATCCCGAAGGGGAAGTCGATGCCGCATGGGTCACGGAGTGCACGAATGATCTTCTCTCCGCCCGCGGCCGCAGTCTCGTAATCACCCGTTCGCAGCAGAGCCTCGAGCTTCAGACGCTCGTCCACGGAATCAACGAAGCCCTTGGAAATAATGGGTCTGTCGTCGAAGGCTTCACACTTCCCGTTCAGCAGCCTTCTGCAACGATTGAAGAGCTGACGGATATTCTCAAGGCGGGCCGCATCACCACACTTTTTGTTCTCGGTGGCAATCCTGTTTACAATGCACCTGCCAACCTTGATTTCGCTGCGCTGCTGGATTCCGTTCCAAACAGCGTTCGCCTGGGCTACTTTGAAGATGAGACTTCCCAGCATTCCAAGTGGAATGTTCCCGGCACGCACTTCCTCGAAACATGGGGAGATGGACGCAGCCTCGAAGGAGTTTATTCCATCATTCAGCCCATGGTGCTTCCGCTTTACGGGGGATGGTCCGATCTTGACCTGCTTGCGCAGATCGCAGGCATTGCAAAACCCGAAGGTTCGGAGCTCGTTCAGGAAACCTTTAAGCAGTTGTTCCCCGGCGATATCACGCTGACGTGGAATAACGCACTGCGTAGCGGTTTTGTGGAAAAATCCGCTTATCCGATCAAGCCAACCACATTTAATGCAGGTTCCGCCTCCGCAATTGTTGCAAAAGCACAGCCGCTTTCCACAAAGGGCACTGAGCTTGTCTTTACCTCAAGTTCCAGCGTGGATGACGGGCGCTACTCGAATAATTCCTGGCTGCAGGAGACACCGGATTTTGTCACTAAATTAACCTGGGATAACGCCGCACTGATCAGCCCCGCCACCGCAAAGAAGCTTGGCGTGGAAGTTGAC
>JBDSIH010000248.1:0-5682 GCA_039918055.1 Chthoniobacterales bacterium | reverse complement strand
ACCGCCGGGCTGTGCGGGGCCGAGCGAATAAAACGGCGTAAAATCAAGCACCACGACATAGGGAGTGCCTTCGGTCTGGGCCGGCTTGGTCGCCGCCGCTTTTTTCACGGGCGCGGGTTTTCCTGCTGCGGGCTTGCTGGCAGGCGTTGTGCAGCCCGAAAGAAGCGCGGTGCAGCAGGCTATAACCAAATAAGTTCTCAAATTCACAGTTTTCAAATAGACCCAAAAAACCTTGCATACGGCTGCGCATGAAGGCAAGGGCGGAAATTAAACTTTAGATGTTCAAGCATTACGAAACCGCTTCCTTATAGAGGGTTTCCAGGGAAGAAACCATGCCGGAGATATTATAATGGGAAAGAATATGAGAGCGGGCGGCTGCTCCCATGGCGCGTCGGATATCGGGGTTGGCTGTCAGCACGGTCAGCTTTTCAGCAAATTCAGTCGTATTTCCGGATTCCGCAAGAAATCCATTCCGCCCATCAGTGATGATTTCCTTCACGCCATCGAGATTGGAGCCTACCGCAGGAATTCCTGAGGCCATGGCTTCAAGGATAGTCATGGGCATCCCTTCGTAACGGGAGGTAAGTAGCAATACGTCCAAAGCGGAGTAAAGCGCGGGCATGTCGGAAATCAACCCGGTGAAAACGAGGCGCTCCCCAAGACCGAGATCTGCAGCTTTTTGCCGGAGCGCTTCCTCTTCGGGTCCTGTCCCGGCGAGCGCAAAAAAAACGTGAGGCTGATTCCGCATCAGTGCCGCTATTTCCAGAAAGAGAGAAAAGTTCTTTTGAGGATGAAAGCGCCCGACTCCGCCAACGACGACAGCATCCTGCGGCAGACCAAGCTTCTGCCGGTTGATTTTGCGGATTTCTTCCCCGGCAGGCTGGAACCGCACGGTATCGATCCCGTTCTTCAGATAAAGGACTTTGGCCGGATCGATTTTCTCGATCTCGGTCAAAAATCTGGCGGTGGAATCGGAGACGGCAAGGATTTTGGCAGACGCGAGGTTGGTCAGACGATCAAGCCAGATGTGGAGAGGCTGCGCGGAGCGGTAGTTATCATTGCAGTGGTCATGCGCAATAAGAGCGCGATTTCCCATCAGTGCCGCAAGAGGCTTGGCGATCCAGTTCGCGCCGAAGAGATGAAAATGAAAAACGTCGAATTTCTGCGTCGTGATAAGCCGGATAAAATTTGGAATATAAAACGGAACATACTTACTACGCGCGAGGCAATGAACGCGGATGCCTTCCTTTTCGAGTTTGTCGGTGAAAAAGCCGCGGCCATGCATCGTGGCGACTTCCATGGAAAAGCGCTCACGATCCAGATGCTGCGCAATTTGAAGGATGACCGTCTGCGCCCCGCCCAGATCCAGACTATCTACCACATGAAGAACACGGATCACGGGCGGGAAAAATTCTTCGACGACAATCCTGCAAGAAAGTCATCCGTATTTTTGTCGTTACTGTGCAGCTCTTCAACAAAGCGCGCGGCTTCCGCTTGCGATTGCGCCATCAGTACGGAATCATTGAGAAGCGTGTAAATTATTTTTTTCAAAGCATCGACCTTGTGGTTTGCAAATCCTCCGGCGCGATAGGTTTCCAGGAGATGATCGGGATTTACGGAAAGCGAAGCGATGGCAGTGTGGCCAAGTCCAGATTGGATAAAGCTGTTCGGCCAGCCTTCAAACTCAGAAGTATTAATGAAGAGGCGCGCCGCATCATAGTGTGCCTGCACTTCATGGTAAGGGATGCCATTGTGAAAAGTTACATTTGATAATTTTGCCGCCCGGTCACGTACGGACTCCCACAGCGCCTGATCCTCGCACGGACAAATCATCTCACAGGAAACTTCCGGCATGCTCTCCGCAATATCCAGAAAGAGGTGCGGTTGCTTGATGGGTTGGCAACGCGCGACCCAAAGCAGATCCACTGACTTATTAGGATCGCGCACTGTATTTCGTGAAAGAATAAGATTCCGATAAAAGCCACAGCTTTGTCCATTTTTGTGGAACATAGCGCGCTGATCCTCAGTCATGGCATAGCGAAGATTGCAGTGTTTCACGGCATATTCAAACATTGCGCCACGAATGGGGTTGGCCTTACGGAATTCTCCGTTCAATTCCGTATCCAGCCCGCAAATGAAACCGAGCTTGTAACCGAAGAAACTCCTGAAAAGAAGAAGTACATAAAGCCACGCCGTCCAGCCGAGCAGAAAAACATAATCCGGGCGCTCCTCGCGCAATAGCTGAAAAACTCTTGGCAGCGCGAGTAGGGTATCCAGCGGATTGCCGGTATGAAACTTTCCGCCAGTTCGGGTTTTTACACCTTGGAGGACACGCCCGTCCTGCTGCCCGCTATCGCCGCCGATTACCACAACCTCATGCGAACGCTGGGCCAGCATGTGCGCGAGCAGCGCAATTTGCAATTCCGCGCCGCCTGAAACCTTTGTGGATTCGGGATCGAGAATCAGATGCGCATAGCTCGACAGAAAAAGAAATTTCATCCGTTCAAAAGAGAGTAGGCCACTTTTATCCAGGGGAGGCGGGAGAGTGCACGCCGATTGTGAGAGTTCAATGCGCTTAGAAAAGCCAAAGAAGCGCCGCGCCCTTTGCGCAGCACACGATGGAAGAGGGTGTAGTCCTGTTGTGAAATCAAATGATCCATGCCAACGGCGTCGGGATGTTTCGCAACAAACAGATTCAATAGCGCGAGTCGTTTTTCGAAATAGCGGGGCCAGTCGATAGCTTCGCCGTCCGTCCACGCATCGAGAATCACCTGCGCATCATCAGGTGCAAATGTGTCGACAGCATTTTTAATATTCTCAAGCATGATCTCCCGAAGGGGGGTGGAGCTCATCTTCTTAGAAGAGGAATTTTCCGTTCCCATAATGGAGCGCGTATGGAGCCGGTAGGAAACAAGCGCGCCTTCGCACTTTTTTGCATGGCCATTTGCCAGCAGACGCGTCCAGAGATCATAATCCGCAGAAACATTATCGCGACGATAGCCGCCGAGCTTATCGAAAACCGTATCTCTGCGGAAAAAAACGGAGCTGTGTGGAATCGCATTCCGAAAGCACAAATCCCAACGCAGCAGGGATTCGCTTTGCGGCGAGCATAGTATTCCGCGATAGCTACTAAGATCGTTAATCAAGCGAGCGTCTGAATAAAGCAGATCAATTTCAGGATCCGTCATCAAAAGATTTACCTGCTCACGCAAACGATCCCGTCGGCTTAGGTCGTCGGCATCCTGTCTTGCTATCCATGGCGCACGCGCATTCGCGAGGCCATGATTCAACGCTTCCACAAAGCCGAGATTCTTTGGAAGTTGAAGCAGACGAATCCTGGAGTCAGTAAAAGAACGAATGATGGAAATTGAATCATCGGTAGAGCCATCATCGACGATCAATAATTCGAAATCAGAAAAATCCTGATACAGTACCGATTCGATAGAGCGCCGAAGGAATGGCGCGGCATTAAACACCGGCATGAGAACGGTTACAAATGGCGCTTCGGTCGAAGTAATCATGAGGCCATTACCTTTTTGAAAATTTCGGTATGCGAGGAGAGCCAGTTCTTTTTATCAAAAGCTGCCAGCGCATGATTCCTTGCTGCACGGGAATACGAGGCATGATTGGCGAGAATCGTCTGCACGGCAGCCGCCATTTCGCACGAATCCGGTGCAATATCCGCGTCCCAGTCATCCGCCACGTCAACGAGAAGGCCAGAATCCGCAGGCACCAGTTCCGGCATGCCTCCGCTCCGCGATCCCACCACAGGAATGCCGCAGGCCATGGCCTCAATGGGAACTGTCGGGCACGGGTCTTTATACTTCGAATGAATCAACACATGCGCCGCCTGGTAAATCGCAGGCGCCTGATCTTGCGTAAAGGGCGGAAGAATACGCACATGGGAATTCATTCCGGTACGTTGAAGATACGTGGCAACTTCCGCATCGCCATTTCGCCAGCGAAATTCTCCGGCAATGGAAAGCTGCGCATGGCATCCATCTTTCAGAAGTTGCACAAGGCAATCGATGACACTTTTAATACGATAAAAATGATGGCTGGTTCCCGCAGTCAGCAATTGCCACGGTTCACCGTCGGAGGAATTTTCTGCCGGGCAGAAATGATTGAGATCGACCGGATTGAACAAAATTTCTGAGGGCACATGAACCGGCGCAAGATACCGATCGGCGCACAGGCGGCAAAATTCGCTTTGATAAACGACATAATCCGCCTGAAGAAGCAATTGCTTCAATGGAGCATTAAACCACGGATAATAGTCGCCACACCACGAACGGTAGGCGACGCCATTCTGATTCCACACCAGCCTGCATCCTCTGCGTTTTGCCCAGCGCACGAGCTCTTCCCAGTACGGCGTCGGCGCACTGCTGACGAGGTAGATTAAATTAAAATCGGAGAGATGCTCTTCGAACTGCTCCCGCAAATGGAGAAGCTTAACATTTCCACCGATAACAATACCGCCCGAAGCCGAGGGCGAAACGACATGCCCATAATTAAGGCGAATGCCGGAATCCGGGCGCGCAATGGAAACGTCCGATAAACTATTTCGGAAAGCGCCTCTGCGCGGAGCATGATAAATCCGCCGCGCCGTTTCATAGGCCGTATAATATGCGGAGTGCAATATTCCCGGTGCGGTGGACATGATTACCAGATGAGATCCCGGCCGAGAAATTCAGCCAGCGTCTTATTATGCGGAGCAAAGAAGGCTTTTAATTCCGCCTCTATTTCCGGATCCATTTTTTCCTTATAGTCTCCCATTCTTGCAACGGGCAGCGGCGGCAATTCCCATTTCGGTAAACTGAGGTGGCGATAAACCTGACTGGTTACTTCCTTGGGATGGGCAAAAAAATCCTCGCTGAGAAGAAACAGGCAATCCTTCCGGTCAAAATAATCCAGCCAGCGCATGGCCTGTAGCCAGTACAGTCCGTTCGCGACATAACGCATGGGACCAAAGGAATTTCGCAGTGAGGAGGAGACAAGCGGTCTAGCGTCCGGATCATTTAGCCATTGCATGGCGCGGCGGGCAACAACAGGAAAGGATTCCGTTTCATGGCCTTCCTTAACAAACATCTGATAATCCGACCACGCGCGCTGCACAGGATCACGGAACAGAAAGATGAGTTTCACATGCGGAAGTATCGCGTGAATATTTGCAGGCGCATCGGGATGGGTAAAATACTCCACACTGCCTTCGCCGGTTTTGAAATTTCCCCGAAAAGGAAAATGCATGCGCGACCGCAATGCACTCGTCGGATAGTGAATAAAATTCGTTGGTTCCTTCCTGTCTGAGCGTCGCACCTGAGGATGTGCAGCGATGCAGTCATACATGGACGAAGTGCCGCACTTTGGCGCACCGGGAAGAATAAAATCCGGCAATGCCCGCATCGGCGCCGATAAAAGCCGCCATGCTTTTATGAATTCCGTCTGGAAGTCTGGATTTTTACTCATCGGTGGAAAGTTCGTTCAGAATTCGGAGCTGCATTTTCTCCATGACGCGCTCCCAGGTAAAGTCTTCCTGCACCATCTGGCGTCCGGCATAACCATATGTCGTGGCAAGCTCCGGTGCTGTAAAAATTTTCAGCAGGGCAGCGCAGAGCGCTTCTACATTATCCGGTGGAACGAGAAGCCCGGTTTTACCGTCTATGACGCGTTCCACAGAACCAC
>JBDSIH010000247.1:0-8297 GCA_039918055.1 Chthoniobacterales bacterium | reverse complement strand
ATCTTCACGCAGCGTGGTCATTCCCAGCTCAATGGCTTTTTGCTTCAGCACGATGGCGGGTGAACGTTGGTTGATAAGCTCGCGCAGGGGATCGGTGATTTTTAGTAATTCATAGATGCCTTTTCGTCCGCGGTATCCGGTCTGGTTGCAGGCTTCGCAGCCTTTGCCGTAGTAGAAGGACTTATCTCCAATATCATGCGGAGAAAGGCCAAGCTGTTCTAGCATGGCTTCACTTGGTTCGTAGGGTGTGCGGCAATTCGTGCAGATTTTACGGATAAGACGCTGAGCCAACACACATTCCAGCGATGCGGAGATCAGAAAGGGTTCTACTCCCATGTCAATGAGTCGCGTCACCGCGCCGGTAGAGTCATTGGTATGAAGGGTGGAGAATACAAGGTGACCGGTTAGGGAAGCCTGGATCGCGATTTGTGCGGTTTCCATATCGCGCGTTTCACCGACCATGATGCGGTCGGGATCCTGACGCAAAAAGGCGCGAAGAACTCTTGCGAAAGTAAGGCCGATACTTTCATTGATGGGGACCTGGATGATGCCGTCGATATCGTATTCCACAGGATCCTCTGCGGTGAGCAGTTTGGATTCGATGGTATTGATCTTGCGCAGACAGGAATACAGTGTGGTGGTTTTACCGGAACCGGTAGGGCCAGTGACGATGAAAATGCCATTGGGCTTTTCAATCGTTTCAAGAATGTAGTTATAAATGTATTCGGGGATTCCGAGTGTCTCAAGGTCGAGATTCACATTTGAACGGTCCAATACGCGCAGCACGACGCTTTCGCCGAATTGCGTGGGAAGTGTGGATACACGCAGATCGACGGGGTGGCCGGCGATGACTCTCTGAATGCGTCCATCCTGAGGAAGGCGACGCTCGGCGATATTCAGGTTCGCCATGACCTTCACGCGGGAAATGACAGACAGGGCAAGATGCCGGGGAGGGGGATCCATTTCGTAAAGGGCCCCGTCAACACGATAACGGATTTTAAATTCTGTCTCGAACGGCTCGAAGTGAATATCACTCGCGCGCGCTTGAATGGCTTGATGCAAAATCAAATCTACGAAGCGAATGATGGGCGTGGCATTAGCTTCTGCCTGGACGTTCTGAAGATTGAAGGCCTCTTCGCCTTCCGCAAGCTGGAATTCATCCTGCCCGATCTGAGTCATGATCTCGTCCATGGACGAGATATCTGAGCCATAGTGGTTGCGGATAAGTTCATCGACCTGGCTGGTAGGTGCTATGACCAGATGAATTTCCCGGCCCAGCGCAAACCGGAGATCTTCGATGGTCTGGGTATTCAGCGGATCCGCCAGGGCAACGGTGATGACATTTTCCGAAGCGGCGACAGGAAGTGCGGAATGCAATTTCGCCAACCCTGCCGGAATGAGCTTCAGAATATCGGAAGTTGGAACAAAGGATGCGAGATCAAAAAGCTCCACCCCCAGCGCATTGGCGATGGTCTGGTAAAATTCATTGAACGTGATATGCCCGGAATCCACGATGACCTGCTCCACGGTTCTTCCGGTGACGTTGACCTCATGGAGGATATTTTCCGCCACAGCGGCATCAATGACTCCATGGTCAATAAAAAGATCGGTTACCTGTTTCGCATTCATGGGCTAATTTGCGTCTGTCATCGTGGTAGTGATGACTTCTTCGGCAGTCGTGAGTCCGGCGAGAACTTTTCGCACACCATCTTCGCGGAGGGTGCGCATGCCTAGTTCGCGTGCACGGTAGCGCAACTCAATGGTGGATGCGCTTTCGTTAATCATGCGGCGAACCTCATCATCAACGACAAAGACTTCGAAAATACCCATTCGGCCTTTATATCCGCGGCCCCTGCAGCTGTCGCAGCCTATGGGACGCATGGGAGAGGCCTGGTTGATCTGCTTGGCATCCAGCCGCAAAGTGTGCGCTTCGTATTCGGTGAGTTCAGTGGGTTGCTTGCAGTTCGGGCAGAGTCGACGGACAAGACGCTGGGCCATTACCGCGCGAACGGAGCTCGAGATCAGGAAAGGCTTCACGCCAATATCCGCAAGTCGGGCTACAGTGCTTGGCGCGTCATTCGTATGAAGGGTGGAGAATACCAGGTGACCGGTGAGACTCGCATTGATAGCAATGTTGGCGGTTTCCAAATCACGAATTTCTCCGATCATGATGATGTTTGGCGCCTGGCGAAGAATGGAGCGCAGGGCGGCAGGGAAGCTCATGCCGATTTCGGCATTTACCTGCACCTGATTAATGCCGGACATCTGGTACTCGACTGGATCCTCGACCGTGATGATCTTCCGGTCGGGCTTGTTCATGTAGTTCAGACAGGCGTAAAGCGTAGTGGTTTTTCCCGAACCGGTGGGGCCGGTAACAAGGAGAATTCCATCAGGAAGCTTGATAAGGGTCTCAAATGTCGCTTGGTCATCACTGAGAAATCCAAGATCGGGAAGACCAAGGGAGAGGGATGACTTGTCCAGAATACGCATGACCATTCCTTCGCCGTGATTGGTGGGGAGCGTGGACACACGAAGATCGATGGATTTGCTGCCAAGCTTGACCTGAATACGGCCATCCTGAGGAATGCGCTTTTCCGCAATGCTCATAGAGCCTGTCATGATTTTCAAACGGCTTATAATAGCAGTTTGAAGTTTTTTCGGCGGGCTTTGCATTTCCTGAAGAATGCCGTCTACCCGGAACCTTACGCGGAATTTCTTCTCAAGAGGTTCGAGATGAATATCACTCGCACGGCTTTTGTAGGCTTCCAGTAGAAGGGAAGAGACCATCTTGATGATAGGAGCATCACTCTCAGACGCCTCACTGTTGTGCTCGTTTTCATCGTAGCTGGTGATTGCCTCCCCATCGATGCCATCCAGGTCTGCGGTGCCTCCGTAATTTAATACGATGTTCTTTTTGATCTGCTCATCCGTCGCGCACACAAATTCCAGCTGGCGCTTTAAAAGGAAGTTCAGGCTGTCGAAGGTCTCAAAATTCGTAGGGTCACTGATCGCAATAACGGTGGCATCTTCACGCACCTGGATAGGGATGGCGTGATAGCGGCGGGCGATATCCGGATCGAAAGTTTCGGCAACTCCCGGCTCGATGGTGATTTTGGAGAGATCCACAAACTCCACCCCCGCATTAGCCGCGAGTGTGCGGGCGACATCTTCCTGCGTGATGACTAGCATCTCGATAAGCACTTCGATAATGCTTCTTCCCTGGCCGGCCGCACGCGCCTCCTCGATCTGGGAACGTGTTGCCATTCCCATCTCGAGTAATAATTCTACTATGTAATCGTCGTTAAGTGCCACGTTGACTGGAGAGTTCCTTCGAAAATAAGTTAACCGTCCTCAAAGTCAACGCAACGGTGATATCAATGCAGATTGCGTTTTTTTATTAAACATGTAAAACGGCAGACAAGTAAGGTTGGTTGGGCAAACAATGGAAAAATATAACACATATCTTTTTTTTGGCGCACCTGGCAGCGGCAAAGGCACTCAGGGACGCACTATCGGGACACTCCCACAGTTTTTTCACTGTGCATGCGGAGACGTTTTTCGCTCACTTGATACTAGGACGCCGCTCGGCAAGGCTTTTCTGGAGTATTCCAGCAAAGGGGCGTTGGTTCCTGACGAGATTACGGTAGAGCTTTGGCGGATTCGCATCGAGCAGAGTGTCGAAACTCACGAATTTAAGCCGGATCTGGACTATTTGGTTCTGGACGGCATTCCGAGAAGCATCGAACAGGCCAAGCTGATGCAAAATATCATTACGGTGCGCAAAGTATTTCATTTGTCCTGCCCGGATCGCAGTCAGCTCGTGATGCGCCTAAAAAAGCGGGCCTTGAAAGATAACCGCCTTGATGACGCGAACGAGGATGTCATTCGTCGACGTCTGGAAACCTATGAGGAGGAGTCCAAGCCCCTTCTGGATTATTATGGTTCGGACATTGTGGTGAATATTGATGCAACCGAGCCCCCTGCGGTAGTGCTCTATAAGATAATGACCAGCATTCTCGAAGACCGGAAAGAACTCACCCAGCCGAAACCCTAAAAGGCACTATTATGCCTCAGCAGCAGTTCGAATCACTCCGGGCTTCTTCGCTGTATTGTCAAAAGTGCGGCAATGCAATGCCGGTAAGTGAGCGTCTTTTGCTGGTACTTCCTGAAAAAGAAGTGTATGATTATTTGTGCGCCGGATGTAATTCCTCGGTGGGGCAGCGCGAAGTGACACGCCCCAAAGCGGTTCCACCCTCCGGTATTCATTAATACAATAAAGTAATGAGAGTTTTCTTTTTTGGAACGGGAGATATCGGTCTGCCGGTTTTTCGCGCCCTTGCCGAATCCAATGAGCATCTATTGGCAGGATTAATCACCCAGCCAGATCGGCCTGCCGGACGGCAGATGGCATTGCGCGCTCCCGTCATAAAAGAAGAAGCCATCCGCTACCATATTCCCGTGTTTCAACCTGAAAAGGTGAAGTCGGAATCCGTTGTCGCTCAGATTCGGAATTTCCAACCCGATGTGGGAATCGTAATCGCCTACGGCCAGATCTTGCCGAAAGCGGTCCTGGATCTGCCGCGTTATGGATGCCTGAATGTGCATGTTTCCCTGCTGCCGAAATATCGCGGAGCATCGCCCATTCAGACCGCCATTGCTGAGGGGGAACGGACAACCGGAATTACCGTGATGTATATGGATGAAGGCCTGGATACCGGAGAGATTTTATTGCAGGCACCGGTGACGATTGAGCGGGATGATACCGCAGGGTCTCTTCATGACAAACTTGCCGATGAGGCGGTTGCCCCTTTGCTTAAAGCGCTTGATGACCTGACAAAAAATCGCGCTGCAAGAATTCCCCAGGACGAGGCATTGGCCTCCTATGCGTCCAAACTGACTCGTGAAAAAGCCCGGATCGACTGGAGTCAACCCGCAGAAGTGATCGAGCATCGGATCCGGGCCTATCAGCCATGGCCGGTCGCATTTACTAATATGCCGGTGGGTAAAAGTGATTGGCGTGCGGTAAAAATTTATTCGGCATCAGTCATTAACCTGCCCGGTGAGTCCGAAGCGGGAACGGTCATGGAATGTGTGCCGGAAGGAATCATTATCGCCACCGGGCGGGGCGGGCTTTTACTGCGGTCTGTTCATCCTGAAGGTGGGCGCATTATGGCAGCCGATGAATTCGCCAGGGGCGGTGCTTTGCGGGCAGGGGAATGCTGCAATTGAATCGGCATCAAACATTTGCCTTTTCATCCATCGCATCATCCGGTTTTATCTTTCCCCATGCCCGCTGGCTCTGCACAACCTAAATATCGTCGCGTTGTTTTAAAATTGAGCGGCGAAGCTCTTCGTGAAATCGGAAGTGGAGATAACATCTCCCCTCAGATCGTCAATCAGATCGCTTTGGAAATCAAAGCCGTTCAGGAACTCGGCGTGCAGATTGCCGTTGTAGTCGGCGGTGGAAATATCTGGAGAGGCCAGGCCGCAAGCACGCGTGGTATGAATCGCACTACTGCGGATTACATGGGAATGCTCGCGACAGTCATTAACGGCCTCGCCATGATGAGTGCACTGGAAGAGATGGGTGTCACGACACGCGTTCAGACCGCCATCGAAATGAATAATGTGGCCGAGCCCTTCATTTTACGCCGTGCGATCCGCCATCTCGAAAACGGACACGTGGTTATTTTTGTGGCTGGAACCGGTAATCCTTTTTTCTCTACTGATACGACAGCGGCACTCCGCGCCAACGAAATTAACGCCGAGGTGATTCTCAAGGCGACGAAAGTGGATGGAATTTATGATTCCGATCCAATGAAAAATCCGGATGCCAAACGCTACGATACCATTACCTACAGCGAGGCACTTGCAAAACGTCTGCAGGTCATGGATTCTACCGCATTCAGTCTTTGCATGGACAACCACATGCCGATTATAGTTTTCAGTATGGCAGATCCCACGATGATTCGTCGCGCAATTGCGGGCGAGCCGGTTGGAACGCTTGTCATCGAAAACCCATAAATTATGAGCATTGAAGAAACACTTCTGGATACCGAAGAAAGCATGGAGAAAGCCGTGAACTATCTTCAGCACGAATTTGCCGCGATTCGGACGGGCAAAGCTTCGCCCGCCCTTGTGGAGAATATTGATGTGGAAGCGTATGGCTCCAGCATGAAGCTTAAGCAGCTCGCTTTGATTTCCTCCCCAGAGCCGCGCCTCCTTGTCATTCAGCCTTTTGATGCTGCCACCACAAAGGATATCGAACGCAGCTTGTCGGAATCCCGTCTCGGCATTACGCCGCTAGTAGATGGAAAAATCATCCGCCTGCCCATTCCTGAACTTTCGGAAGAGCGCCGTAAAGACCTGGTGAAATCTGTGAAGCACATCGCCGAGGAATCCAGAGTGCGTATCCGTAGCGCGCGGCGCGCGGGAATAGACGCGATTAAAAAGCTTGAGAAGGATGGGAAGATCGCCGAAGACGCGCTTCATACCACCGAAAAGGAAATCCAGAATTTAACGGATAAATATACGGCAAGCATCGATACGCATTTCGAGCACAAAGAAGCGGAGATCATGAAGGTATAAGGTATGAAATACGGTATTTATCTCTCTCTGGTGATGGTGATTTTCGGAACGGCGCTACAGGCCAGCCCGTTAAATGTGGCACCTGACTTTACTTGGCTCGATCCCAGTCATAAGCCGCAGAGCCTGAAAAGCCTCCAAGGCAAACCTGTGGTTATCCTGATTGCTCCGAATCCGAAAGATCGCCATTTTCGCGCGCAGGTCGGTGAAATTCAGGATAATTATGAGCAGCTTTCCTACATGGGCGCGATTTTTGTCGCGGCATTTACGGGAGAGCCAGGCAGAATTCGTTCAAATGTGCCTTATCTGATTGCAAGTGACGGCCCACGAGTCGGTTACCTTTATAACGCACCGGAAGGCACTGCCATTGCCATTGTTGGCAAGGATGGAACGCTCGAATATCTTACAAAACAAGTGCTTGCTGGTCGGCGTGTGGTGGATGTTATCCAGAATTCACGCGTTGTTCAGGAAAAATTGCGTAGAGACTGAGCCAAGCTCATGGCTTCCCAAAGGGGGAAAACAGCGCCGAAAGAGGAAATTTTTAACCGGTTAACTCCTCTTTTTGCTTTCGAATGAAAAACTACTGTCAGAAGATGACGATTATCTTTTGACAAGAGACGAATTTCGTCCACTATAACCCGTTCAATTGATTCGGATTTAAAATGAAGCGTACACTGCAAAGATCGAAACGGACACGTAAACGCCAGCACGGGTTTCGCGCACGTATGAAAACTAAAGGCGGACGGGCCACACTTAGTCGGCGTCGTCAGCGTGGAAGAAAACGCCTGCTACCCAAGGGTGTGGATGTGCATTTTGCACGACACGAAGGAGCTGGCAGCCATTAAGCGGTGAATGCGCCGGGATCGTTCGCATTCCCATCCACCGCAAGATTGCGGAAGCGGATTGAATTCGAACGAGTCAGGCGGGACGGAACCGATAGCACGGGACGCGCAATGCGTCTGGCCGTATTCAAAACGAGCCAAAATGAAGCCGCGCGCGTCGGTATTATAACCTCGCGTCGTGTAGGATCTGCGGTCGTAAGAAGTCGCGTGCGCAGAAAGCTTCGCGAAATTTGCCGTCTTCACCGTCAGGAAATTCACGAGGGGTTGTGGCTTGTCATCGTCGTACGTTCTGCTGCTGCCCGCGCAAGCTACGCGGAACTTCAAAGCGAATGGATGCGACTCGCGCAACGGCTGAATATTTTTAAGGAAACGAAATGAAAACGTTTCTTTGCTTTCTTATCGCTTGTTATCGGGTCGTGATTTCTTCTTTATTACATTGGATGGCAGGACCTGGTTGCGGGTGCCGTTACGAGCCGACATGTTCGCACTATGTGGAAGAAGCGATACATATTCATGGAATAGCTCGCGGTTTGTGGATGGGATTGAAGCGAGTTACACGTTGTCACCCATGGGGAGGGTGCGGATTTGATCCGGTTCCTCCTGCGCAGAGTCTCATGAAGACTGCGCATCAGATTAAATCATTATAAAATTTTTATGGATCGCAAAGCCTGGTTCGCAGTCATTTTTTCTGTCATCGGAATCGGAGTATGGTACTGGGTTTCCCAGAAATACTTTCCTCCGCAGCCGCTGCCTCCTTCGGTGGCAATGGCTTCTCCGACGCCGGGTACGGTAGAGCCGGTATCGCCTGCTTCGATTCCTGCCTCTGCTTCCAGTAGCGCGTCCCCGATTACTCCAAAGGAAGATAATCTT
>JBDSIH010000246.1:0-14609 GCA_039918055.1 Chthoniobacterales bacterium | reverse complement strand
CCTATCTCTCCCGGACACAGCCTCTCGTGGATCAGCCTTCCGTGCGTCTGTTAAAGCGCATCCTTATGGAGGAGGAAGAGCGCCTCATTATCGGCCGTGAATTTGTAAACGCCCTGAGCCAAATGGAAAACGGTACCCGGATTCGTGAAGACTGGAAAAAACATTTCGAGAGTTATCTCACCGTAGCGGGTGGCATTCTTGGCGATGAGAAAGTTCCCGAAGGCTTTAAGGTTTCGAAGCCCCGTTCCGAAGAGGAATACCGCATCAGCCGGGAATTTAAACGCGATCCACGTTTTGAGACCAGCATCGTCAAGCACATGCCGGAAGAGTTTTTGAATGACGATTTGAAAGATAATATGTGGGGCCGTACGCAGGAAATGACTGCTGCGGAAATGATGGCATCCGTCGTTTACGAATGGGAAGACCTGCCGACCGAAGCGCTGGTTGATCTTGCACGCCATTGCTGGGATGAAGTTCGGCATTCGCTCATGGGTTGTGCCGCCTTTGAATCGGAAAAAATCCCTTACACGTCCTTCCCAAGCTGGGTGGGCTATGCAAACCACACGCTGAACTGCCCTCCGCCAAAACGGTATTCGCATCTCGCGATTGCGACGGAAGCAGGTCTGATGGCGCACCCAGGCGGCAAGCGCGGGGCGTGGGAGCATCTGCGCGATAATATCAAGCATCCGCTGATGACGACCTTTGCCGATTTCGATTGGGCGGATGAAGTGAACCACGTGGGCTTCGGCCGCAAGTGGCTGATTGAATGGTACTGCAAGGGCAACCGTGAAGCCGCCCGCAAGATGGCTGACGAGACATCCGCAGAGCGGCTTGCGTATTACGCGCAGTTCGCCACGGCTCCTCAGCCTACCGCAGACGTCATCGGTTACTAAGATTCACTATTCCCTTTTTCCTTCATCGAGATGGCGAGCCTTCTCGATGAGGGTAAGAAATTCCGCGCGATAGCTGCCGGGATCTTCGCCAAGACTCCGGCGCGCAATCTGCTGGATCGCATTCCACGTGAGATCGCCATAGTAGGGCGAATTGCGGAGTTTCATGCCGTAGGCGGCAACGGCAGCGGAAAATTGAAAGTCTCCGCTGGCTTTCTCGAAGGCTTCCGGCTCCTGTGCATTGATGGTCTGCACGATAAGCTTGCTGGTATCTCCTGTAGGTTCTTTGTAGCGCAGCTTCACGGTCATGAGCTCTTTGCTGTCGCCGGTGAATGCAGGCGTCGTTTCAGGTTTTTGATACTTAAGTGGATCCACGGAGGCGTTTCCTGGCAGGGCTTGTCCCGCTGGCACGACTTCATAAAACGCAGTTACCGTATGACCCGCACCGATTTCTCCCGCATCTTTTTTGTCATCATTGAAATCCTCTTTCGCGAGTAGGCGTTTTTCATAACCAATGAGACGATAGCCCGCTACCTGTGCGGGATTAAACTCCACCTGGATCTTCACATCTTTTGCGATGGTGAAGAGTGTTCCGGTCAATTGTTCGACCAGCACTTTGCGTCCCTCGGCGAAGGAATCCACATAGGCGTAGTTTCCATTTCCCTTATCCGCGAGGTTTATCATCGTCGCGTCTTTCAGGTTGTTGGTTCCAAAACCGAGAGCGGAAAGGAAGATTCCTGAGGTGCGTTCATCTTCGATGAGTTTGGTAAGATCCCCTTTACTTGTGATGCCCACATTGAAGTCTCCATCCGTGCAGAGAATGACCCGGTTGTTTCCTTTTTTGAGGAAATTTTCGCGTGCCACATTATAAGCGAGCTGAATTCCCTGCGCGCCATTTGTGGAGCCACCGGCATTAAGATTATTAAGTGCAGCGAGAATTTTTTCTTTGTCCTTACAGCTGGTGGAGGGGAGAGCAATACCGGAGGAACCTGCGTAAACCACGATTGCCACACGGTCTTCCGGCGAAAGTTTCTTAACCAACGCTTCCAGGCAACGCTTAAGCAGTGGGAGCCTCTCGGGAGAGTCCATCGAGCCGGATACATCGATGAGGAAGACAAAATTGCTGGCGGGCCGTTTTTCAACAGAAAGCTCACGTCCCTTAAGTCCGATGCGCACGAGGAGATGCTGTGTATTCCATGGCGCCTGCGCCACTTCGGTATTCACCGAGAAAGGAACATCCTTCGCAGGTTGTGGATATGCATAGGAGAAGTAATTAATCAGCTCTTCCGTGCGCACGGCATCCTGCGGAGGCAATTGCTCGGAGTTGAGAAAGCGCCGGATGTTTGAATAACTCGCTGTATCCACATCGATTGAAAATGTGGAAAGCGGATTGCTGCGTGCCTCGAAAAATTCATTCTCCTGAGTAGGAGTATAATTATCTCTTTCAGAATAGATCTGGGGGGTAATGTTTGCAGCGGTTCTGGAAAGGATGCGGGCCGTTTTAGCATCGACTCCCCCTGCGACCGGTGTAGTTTGAAGCTTTGGGGCGCTTCTATCCCTAACGGCAACGATGCCGGCAAAGAAACCGTCGACTTTTTGGGATGCCGGAGGCGCTGTCGGTGCGATTGCCCCCGTTAGCAGTTGGCCGGTATCATAAACCTTATCGGCACTATTCTTCTCGCCCGCATAACCATCCTTTTTCGTATCGCTGGCTACCAACCCGGAAGCCTGTTCTCCAACACTCTCTGTATAGACCTTTCCTTCCGTTTTACCAAGAGCTTCCAGATTGCGAGGAATAAAAGGCGCATGCACCTTGGAAGTTTCTTCTGAAGGTAACAGGGATGTAACAGCTCGGGATTCTGACAGAACAAAGGCCAGCTCATCCATTTTCTTATTACTTTCCGGCAATGCAGGAGACGGCGATTTCATTTTTGCTATAACATTTATGTCTTCGGACATTTCCTGGTTCTTAGCGACAGAGGGTCGCGGTAAACCTCCTTTGTCCCTTCGCGGCATGATGAACGCGAACAGCACGCATGCAGCAATGGCGAGGCCTCCGATGGTGACTGCATTGCGGAAATTAGCTCTTTTTTTCTGCGTGTGCTGCACATTCAGCAGACATTGATTGCGCAGGAAGGTGCGTTGTTCAGCGGAGAGCTCTTCGGTGGATACAGGCATGGCGAGTAGTAGGTCACGCATTTTTTGGATTTCGGCGACGGCGTTCTGGAGATCGGCGGAGGTCGCCATCTCCTGCTCGAAGGCCATGCGTGTTTCGCCATCGAGTTCGTTCAATAGATAGGAAGTAATTTTTACATAATCCGTATTCATGGCATTGCTCCTGCGTTGTCCCAGAGTCCCCGGAGGGTCTGAAGGGCGGTGTGGATTTGAAGGCTTACATTTGAAATGCTCATGCGCATCACGGCGCCAATCTCGCGATAAGTGAGTCCGCCTTCAAAGCGCAGCTTCACCATCTCGCGCTGCTCTATGGGAAGGCGCTCAATCAAAGACCGCAGAAGGCGGGCATCGTCTGCTTTTTCGAGTTCTGCGGCGGGGGAGGGATTGGTGTCCGATTTTTCCTGCACAGCATCGAGCCCTCCATCGACAAAGCGTGCCATCTTCCGGCAATGATCGAGCGCGCAGTTCCGGCAGACAAAGAAAAGCCACTGTGCCAGCAGCGCTTCGAGAGCGACGATATCCTGTCGACTTAGACGTAAAAAAGTCTCCTGGACGGCATCCTGTGCGGATTCCAGGTTCCCGGTGATCCCCTTAGCATAGCTGATCAGTGGTCTTTCATAACGCTTGAGCGCCTGGTCGATGAGTTGTTCCGGGGACATATCGTCTTATCAGGACAACGCGGAAGGGATTCCTTTTTTCAGAGGTTTTTTAATTATTTTCAAAGAGAGGGAGGCAAAGGAGGTTTTTACCGTTCTGACGGTGACGACGACGAGGCAAATCGGCCGTAAACAGGGCACCTATACATCCATAGGGGCTTTCACTTTCGTATCCATAGGAGAGATCAAACCGAAAGGAATTTATGAGCAAAGATTTAAAAATCAGTCCAGAGGAAATGGTGAAACTTCTTAATGAAGATCTGGCTCGCGAATATCAGGCCATTATTGCCTATGTTATTTACAGCCAGACCATGAAGGGCGCGCAATATACGGATATTGCCGGAGAACTCGAAGTTCATGCCGCTGAGGAGCTCAGCCATGCCCTGCAGATTACCAAGCAGATCGATTACTTCAATGGCACACCGACCAAGACTCCCGCCGAGGTTAAAATTTCCGACAAAGCGGAAGACATGCTTCGCTTTGATCTCGAAAATGAAAGGGTGACGATTATTAATTATCGGCAGCGGATTCGCCAGGCGGAAGCCATGGGAGAATTTGCCCTAAGCGAAGTGCTTCGCAAGATTATCGCGCAGGAACAGGAGCATCTCCAGGATCTTGCTGACGCGCTGGGTATTGATTGCCCATCGCTTCAAGAATAATTACCGCCAGGTGAGGACGACTGCTCCGGCAACAATGAGCAGTCCACCGACCCAGTGATGCCACGTAATGCGTTCGCCGAGAAAAATGGCGGCGAGCGCAATGACGAAAAGAATGCTGAGCTTATCAATGGGGGCGACCTGGGAGGCCTGGCCCAGTTGCAACGCGCGGAAATAGCATATCCACGATAGTCCTGTAGCCAGCCCGGACAGGACCAGAAACAGCCACGTCCTGCGGGAAATATTCTCAAAAGAAATAGGTGAGGCGGAATAGGCGGCAAGCGCCCACGTAAACAGAAGAATAACCGTGGTGCGAATGGCGGTCGCGAGATTGGAATTAATCCCTTCTACGCCGACTTTCGCCAGCACGGCGGTCAGTCCCGCAAAGAAGGCCGAACAAAGTGCCCATGTAAGCCAGTTATTCAAGGTGAGGTTTCGGTTTCACCAAATTGGATTTCAGAAAGACGCCGATACGTTCCCCCGTCGCGTGTGATAAGTTCGTCATGTGTTCCTGACTCCAGTATGCGGCCATCCTCGATCACGTAAATCCGATCCACTTTGCGAATCGTGGAGAGACGATGCGCAATGATGAAAGCCGTGCGACCTTCAAGAAGGGTGGAGAGTGCCTGCTGAATCAACTGTTCGCTTTCCGAATCAAGCGAGCTTGTCGCTTCGTCGAGGATCAGAATCGAGGGGTCTTTCAGCAGTGCACGCGCAATGGCTATGCGCTGACGCTGGCCGCCGGAAAGCTTGATTCCGCGATCTCCCACAACGGTGTCGTAACCTTCGGGAATTTCCTCGATGAATTCGTGACATGCAGCCTGTTTGGATGCCGCGATGACTTCTTCGTGCGAGGCGTTCGGTTTTCCATAACGAATATTTTCTTCGATGGAACCACCGAACAGCAAAACTTCCTGAGGAACAATCGCCATGTTGTGACGCAAATCGGTAAGGGAATATTCCGTGGAGGGCCTGCCATCGATGCGTACCGTGCCGGAATCGGGATCGTAAAATCGAAGCAGGAGGGAAGCGATGGTGGATTTTCCCGCGCCGCTGGCGCCGACGAGGGCAATTTTTTCTCCGGGATTTGCATGCAGTGTCAGTTCATGCAGAACCGGACTTTGCAGTCTTGAGGGGTAACGGAAAGATACATTTTCAAAACGAACTTCCCCGCGAAGGCGCGGAGCTGGCATTGCAGGTGGAAGGGCCCTGCTGTCAATTTCGGGATTCTCGGCAAGCAGTTCGCGAACGCGCTCCGTGGCGCCCAGTGTTTTCTGCACCTGACTGAAGACATCCGCAAAGGACGCAACGGAACCTCCAACAAATGTCGTATAAATAATGAAGCTCGTAAGTTCTCCGAAAGAAAGCTGACCAGTCTGCATAAGATGCGCGCCATACCAGAACACGAGAACAATGGAGCCGAAAATTCCGAAGATAATAAACGACACCATCAATGCCCGAAGACGCGCGGTTTTTATGATGACGTTGAGGTATTGTCTGAGGTAGTGCGCGTAGCGATTCAGCTCGAAGGGCTCATTGCCGAAGGCTTTCACGGTAGCGATACCCTGCAGGGATTCTTCAATGACGGTTCCGCCATCCGCCATGCGATCCTGCGCTTCCCGCGAGTATCCGCGGATGAATTTTCCAAAAATAATGGCGACGAGAATCAGGACAGGAAAAGTCAGGATCATGAGTCCTGTGAGCCGGATGGAAATAATGGCAACAAGCAGGATGCCTCCACTCATCAGGATGGTCTGGCGCAGGAATTGCTGAGTCGTCATCGTCAGCGTTTCCTGAATCAGAGTGAGGTCCGTCGTCAGGCGGCTGGATAATTCTCCGACTCTTCGCTGCGAGAAAAAAACCATGGGCTGGCCGATTAGTTTCGCAAAGGTTTCACGCCGGAGATCCACCAGCGCACTCTCTCCGCTTCGGTAAAACCAGTATGTCGAGAAGTAGGAAAAGAATGCCTGTAGCGCGAGCGAGCAGAGCAGCACGATTGCAATCATGTTAATGCTCGTTTTCCATTCCGAAAGTGCGGCTGCGGAATGATGTGCCGAGGCATCGAGGAGTACTCCTGTCAGGTAAGGAAATGCCAACCCCAGCGAGGTGGAAAGAAGCAGTGCAATAACCGCGCCGGTAAAACGAATCTTATAGGGAAGGAGATAGCGAAAAATGCCGGCGGCCTGCATGAGCGATTCGCGTCTGATGCGGACTTTTGGAGCTTCTTCGGATGGAGAGTTTTCTTGCGGCATTTCTAGGATGGTTGAAGTTCTGCGGGTTTGGAATATTGTGCGCCAATCTTCTCGATGGCATCAATGGATGCATTGAGTTCGAATTCGGGATGAATTTTTCCGGCAAATGTGCGCGCACGCGCAGTCATAGCTGAATTTTTAAGAATGGTGTTCAAGTTTTTGACAAGAGATTTGCGCGATACGCGATCCCGGTGAAGCACGCGTGCCACACCCAGACGTTTAAGGCGGAAGCCATTATCCGGTTGATCGAATCCGAATGGGATGACAAGGGATGGAATGCCGGCGCGCAATGCTTCCGCACACGTGCCAATACCGCCCTGATGAACCACAGCGGCCGCTCGCGGAAGTACGGCTTCGAGGGGCGCATAATCAATAGCGAGAATGCTTTCGGGTAAATTTGCGGGAGCAGGATTTTTTCCAATCAGTAGAATGGCGCGACGGCCAAGTGCCTGCGCTGCCTCTGCGGCCAACTGGTAGAAATTTTCTGCGATATGGACGACGGATGTTCCGAGCGTAAAGACAATCGGCGCTTCGCCTCCGGCAAAGAATACATCCAGTTTTTTTGCCGTTTCGGGTTTGATGGATTGGGAGAAAAACGGGAAACCGGTTTGGGTGACATTGACGGGCCAGTCCAGTTCCGGCTTGGCCAGAAATTCCGGAAACAAGGCGAGAACAAGGCGTGGGGAGTGCTTGCCATCAAAGACGGGACTGGGTCCTGCTGGAAAGCCGAGTTCCTGCCGGAAGTCGCGCAGGGGTTTGCTCCAGCGAATGGTTTCCCGCCGACCGAGCGCAAAGATCAGGCGGTAGGGCCAGTTTCCCAGGTGCCGCAGACAATGCAGTGCCTGCGCAGGTGCAAGAACCGGCGCATCAAGTGCAGACAGGAATGAAGTGGGAGCGAGAATGCCATTCGCCCAGGGAATGCCGAGTTTGTCCGCCACAAGCGGCGCGACGTAGAGCAGTTCGCCGACAAAGAGAAAATCGGCATCGCGCGAAGCTTCAAGCAGGTCCTCGTAGGTCTTTCGGACATTGGTAAAAATCTGCTCACATAGCAGACGTTGTGGGCCTTTGTGCGGATCGAAGAGCCTGCCCAGCACTGTGGGTTCAAAATCCGGACGGATGGGACGAAAGGCAAAGCCCAGTGATGCAATGTAGTCCCGATAAGTCTCCGAGGTGGCAATGACGACAGTATGGCCGCGTTCGCAACTCGCCCGTGCAAGCGCAAGCAGGGGATGGAGATCCCCCAGTGAGCCCAGCGAAGCGAAGACGATTTGCATGACCAGAGCATTAATTATTATCTGCCCTTGCCGCGGCGAGCGTTTTCCGCGCTTTCCCCGTAAAAATCTGATTTATCCGGTCAGTCGGCTCTAAATATTTACCGGGTGCTGCTTCTCATCGGACGCGATGCATGCATCGAGCACTTTTTGAACTTCGGCTCCCCGTGCAAATTCCGGCTGATCCTGTTTGCCCGTGATAATGGATTTGATGAAACGCTGGTAATTGGTCGGCAGCACAGGTGCTTCGACGTTGTGCCATGTTTCGATATCGAAGTTTTTACCTTTGCAGATGCGATAACCGGTCTTCGTCTTTTCAGAATCAATTTCCACAGTTCCCTTGGTTCCGCAGATTTTGAGGAAGAGGCGATTGGAATGTCCGCCACACCAGCGCGTGGTGTGAATGGTTCCGAGTGCACCGTTTTGGAATTCGACGGTGAGCGCTGCGGAGTCATTTGCATCCAGCACGTATTCTCCGATGCGGTTGCGCGGAGCTTTCGCAAAGGTTTTCAGTTTGCAATAGACGGATTTGATCGGGCCAACGGGGAAGGTGGTAAAATCCACGATGTGAACGCCGACATCACCCAGCACGCCCTTGCTGCCATGTTTGGTGGAAAGACGCCACAGCCATGTGGGAGTCGTGCGCCAGTCGCCCCAGATCTTGCTCGCAAGCCATGCCTGGAGATAGCTGGATTCCACGTGCCGCACTTCGCCGATGTCTCCGCGCTGCACAAGCTTTGCCACAGCCTGAAGGGATGGCCAGTCGCGGTAGGAGAGGTTCACCATGTTGATTACGCCTGCCTTTTTCGCGGCGGTGACCATACGGCTCGCATCGCCATAGTTCAGGGCTAGCGGTTTTTCACAAAGAACATGTTTACCCGCTGCGAGACATTTCAGAGAAAGTGGGGAGTGGAACGCATCCGGAGATACAATTGTCACGGCATCGAAATCCGCCTTTTCCAGTAATTCATCCACACCGGCATACGCGGCGGGAATCTCATATTTCGCGGAAAACGTCTTTGCGCTTTCGAGATTAATATCGGCAGCGGCGACGATGCGACAGTTCTTGATCTTCCTGAATTGCTCAGCGTGATAACCGGCCATGCTTCCGGTGCCAAGGATGGCGAGACGAACGGGGTTTTTGCTCATGGGTATTTATTTAAAGCCGATTTTGGAACGAAGGTGCGCGTCGGCATCTTCAGGGAGTTTTTCAATCGGAGCGCTCTCCGGGCAGACATCGGGAAGACGCACGGTGGCCTTTGCCCAGTTCACGCCATTGGTAATGACGCGCTGCACGTCCTTGTGATGATAGGTCGGATAGGTTTCATGGCCGGGGCGGAAATAAAACACACGGCCATTTCCACGATACCATGTGGCACCGCTGCGGAAAACTTCGCCGCCGGTAAACCATGAGATGAAAATTAATTCATCCGGGGTAGGGATGCCAAAGGGTTCGCCATACATTTCTTCGCTCCCAATTTCGAAGTAATCACCGATGCCCTGTGCGATGGGGTGTGTCGGAAGAATGTTCCAGAGGCGTTCCTTGTCATTCGCTTCGCGCCACTTCAGCGAGCAGTGAGTGCCCATGAGGGATTTGAAAATTTTGGAATAGTGGCCGGAGTGCAAAACGACGAGCCCCATTCCTTCGAGGACGCGTTTTTTCACGCGCTCGACGATTTCATCTTTCACTTCGCCATGCGCGGTATGTCCCCACCAGACAAGAACGTCGGTTTTATCCAGAACGGACTGCTTCAAGCCATGCTCAGGTTCATCGAGCGTCGCGGTCTTTACCTTGAGGCCTTTGTCTTTACGTAGAAAGTTCGCGATCGTTTCATGCATTCCGTCGGGATAAATTTCTGCGACTTTTTTGTTCTTCTTCTCGTGGCGAAATTCGCCCCAGACGGTGACTTGGATGGAACTCATAATAATTTTCTGTTTTTCGTAGCCTGTTCTATCCTCTGTATCAACGCTTGCAAATTGCAATTCTCTGCGAAAAATAGTACAAAACCGACTTGCATGCAAACAGTTGCAAAAGACTTTGAAACTACGCTGGCTTCCTTGCAGGCGGGAAAATTACGTCTACAGGTGCCACAACCCCTGGAGCTGTTTAGGCGAAAGCCGGGATCGTTTTTTCACGCGACGCCGGAATTTTTTATTCAAACTGGAGGGGGAACGGATTTTGTATGCCCGGATAAATCCTTTCGTCTGCGCGTGCAGGAAGTATGTGTGATTCCCAGTGGTATACCGCATGCTGAAACACCGGTAGATCTCCGCACGCCCTACAGCATCCTTGTCTGCATGCATGCGCGGGACGGATTTTTTATTCAACGCGCAGTCGCGAATCTGCAGCGCGAGATCGTCGCATCCAGCACGGCGCATCTCGCCAGTCCACGGGGAAGGGATGCCTTTCGCTATTTGGAGGAATTGAGCTCCATGGCAAATGTGCCGGGTAAGCATCGGAAAGATTTCACTAAAAGCCTGATCGAAATATTTCTGATCACTCTTCTTGGAGAATTGCATCGCCCTTCTGCGGGAGAGGATTCTGATTCCCTATTGGTATCGGAGGCGGAAAAACTTGTGCGGACACTCCTGACCGATCCGGAATTATCCGTCATCCGTGTGGCTGCCGTGTTAAAATGCTCCACGGATTATCTTTCCCGCCGTTTTCGTATTGAGCGCGGAGTCACACTAACCAGCTGGATTACCCGGGAGCGGGTTCTCCTGGCAAAAACACTTCTTACCGAAACGCGGTTCAATATTTCCGAAGTGAGTTGGGCCAGTGGCTTTAATGCACCATCCTATTTTATTCGCGTATTTCGTCAGCACACAGGGATGACACCGAAAGGATATCGGGCCACGGTGCTCTGAGTGTTATAGTGAGGATTTCACCTATGGGTCACGGATAAAGGGCAATGTAGTATGACACATGGAAACAATCGTTGACCACGTGACAAATCACACGATACTTAACCATCATTATATTTAACGGCATGAAGTTCTTTTTTAAATACGCTCGCGGATGCGGTTTCCCCTGCCGACTATCTGCGATAGCAGCTTTGTTATCGGGCGTTGTGACGCTTGGCTTTGAGGGGTGCGGAGGCGCGAAAACTCCTCCTGGACCTCCGCCGCGGGCGGTCGAGGTAGCCAAGGCAGCGGCGCGCGATGTGCCGGTGTATCTGGATCAAATTGGTAATTGCACGGCATATGAAACGGTGACGATTCAGCCACAGGCCACAGGGCCGATTACAGAGATTCATTTCACGGACGGGCAGGAAGTGAAGAAAGGCGATGCGCTTTTTACGATTGATGCGAGGCCTTACCAGGCGGCGTGGGAAAAAGCGAGAGCGACATTGGCGCAGGATCAGGCGAAGCATTCGTATGATGAGGCGCAGTACAAACGCAATCAGGAACTCGTCACTAAGAATGTCTCGGCGAAGCAGGATCTCGACAATGCCCGCAGCGCCACCATGGCATCGGATGCGGCGATGCAGGCGGACCAGGCCGCGGTGAATGAAGCACAGATCAATCTCGACTACTGCACGATCCGCTCGCCGATCGACGGACGCGCAAGCAAGCGCATGGTGGATATGGGAAATGTCGTCACCGCGAACAGCACGCAGCTTCTGCTCATTCAGCGGCAGGATCCGATGTATGTGGATTTCATTATTCCCGAGGGCGCGTTGCCGCGGGTACGGGAATTTATTAAAGCGGGGACGCTAAAAGTGCAGGCGAGCTTTGCGGATGATCCTACGAAGACACGCATCGGAGAATTCAACTTCCTCGACAGTGGTGTGCAGCAAAACTCCGGCACAGTGCGGATGCGCGCGCTTCTTCAAAACAACGATCGAATGTTCTGGCCGGGGCAGTTTGTAAATGTGCGCATACTCCTTGATACGATCAAGGATGCGGTGCTGGTACCGAACGAAGCGCTGCAAATTGGTGCGACCGGGCCGTTTGTTTTCGTCGTAAAAGAAGATAGCACGGTTGACTTGCGCCCTGTGAAACCCGGTCAGCGACAAGGCACGGAGATGGTGATTACCCAGGGGCTGAAAACCGGTGAAACGGTGGTGGTGACGGGGCAACTGGCGCTCGCACCTGGTGCGAAAGTGGCTCCAGTCGATAGCAAACCAGCGGAAGTTAAAAAATAATGGCTGGCAGTCTCTCAGAGCCTTTTGTACGCCGACCCGTGATGACGATCCTCCTCACGGTGACGGTGATTGTATTTGGCGTGATGGCGTACCAGAACCTGCCAGTGAACGATCTACCGGCGGTCGATTTCCCTGTCATCACGGTGAGCGTGAACTATCCCGGTGCGAGCCCGCTCACGATGGCGAACAATGTTGCCACGCCGTTGGAGAAAAATTTCCTTCAGATTCCTGGACTGGAGCTCATCACCTCCAGCAGCACGCAGGGAAGTACGAACTTTACGCTGCAATTTAACTTGAATAAAAGCGTGGATGCCGCAGCGACGGATGTGCAGGCAGCGATCACCCAGAGTACGGGAAGCCTGCCGACGGATCTACCCGCACCCCCGACCTTTAGGAAGACGAATCCCAATGACCAGCCGATCATTTATATCACGCTCACGAGTGATTCGCTTACGCCAGGAAATCTCTACGATTATGCGTCCAGTCAAGTGGCCCAGCGCATTAGTATTCTGCCAGGCGTGTCGAAGGTGGATATCTTCGGCTCGAAATCCTCTGTGCGTATCAAGGCCGATCCCTCGAAGCTCGCCACGCGTGGTCTGACGGTGGATGACCTTGCTGCGGCGATCAAAGAGGGAACAAGCTATCAGGGCGCGGGTCAGTTTGACGGCGCGACGAGAACCTTTCTTCTCCAGCCGCAAGGGCAGCTTTCGAATGCGGCAGAGTATGAGAATCTGATCATCGGAAAAAAAGATAACGTGCCGATCTATCTGCGCGATGTCGCAAAAGCGGTTGACTCGCTGCAGGATGAGCGACAAGCGCGGCATTTCTGGTTCCGTGGGCATACGGTGCCGCCTGCGAATGTGGTGCTCGCGGTGTCGCGGCAGGCCGGAGCGAATGCAGTGGCTACGGCAAAGGCAGTGCGCGATTTGCTGCCTGTCTTCAAACGCGAGCTGCCGGGGTCTATCCAGCTCATTCCGGTTTACGACCGTTCGATTGGTATCCAGAACTCGGCGAACGACGTGAAGGAAACACTGGTGATCGCCTTTATTCTCGTCGTGATCGTGATCTTTGTCTTCCTGGGTCGCGCAAAAGATACGTTGATTCCAGTGATGGCATTGCCGATGTCGATGCTGATTACCTTTCTCGCGATGTATCTACTGGGTTACAGTATTGACAATCTCTCGCTGCTCGCGATCACGCTTTCTATTGGATTCCTTGTCGATGACGCGATTGTTTTTTTAGAAAATACGGTGCGGCGCATGGAAGCCGGAGAAAATGCAATGGAAGCGACGCTGAATGGCGCGAAGGAAATCAGTTTTACGATTCTTTCCATGACGCTCTCGCTTGCTGCGGTGTTTATTCCGCTGGTATTGATGCCGGGCCTGCTCGGGCGGCAGTTGCAGGAATTTGCGGTCACGATCATCATCTCGATTCTCGCATCAGGCGTCGTATCGCTGACGCTGACGCCGTTGATGTGTTCGCGAATGCTGGCCACGCATGAAAAAGGAAAAGAGACTTGGATGGAGCGAACAGCGAATAATTTGATCGGCAAAGTGATAGCCCTATATGGGAAGACGCTATATTTCTTCCTGCATCACAAATGGATCTCGCTGCTCACGTGGGTCATTTGCTTTGTGCTCACAATTGTATTTTTCATCATGGTGCCAAAATCGCTGCTGCCGAGCGGCGACAGCGGGTTCATTCGCGGCATTTTTCAGGCGCAGGAGGGGACATCGCCCGAGCGTATGCACGAATTTCAGGCGAAGGTGGACAAGGTTCTGAGCAGCGACGATGCCGTGAATATCGGGCTGACAGTATCTGGATTGACGGGTCGAGTCTCGTCATCGCAGGCATTCACACTCGGTTTTCTCAAGCCCGTGAATGAGCGACCGCCGATTGATGAGGTAATCGCACGTCTCACGCAGAAGATGATGCAGATACCCGGCATTCAGGTCTTTTTGCAGGCAAATCCAGTATTACAGATCAGCACGGGCGCGACTTCGACGACGCAGGGGAAATTTGCGTTCGCGGTATCTGGTATTAATCGGGACGAGGTGTATGAGGCGGCGCAGGAGCTTGTCACAAAGCTGCGCGCGTACGCCGGCTTCCTGTATGTGAATACGGATTTGAAGCTAAACACGCCGAATCTCAAAATCGACGTGCTACGCGATCAGGCTTCCAGCTATGGAGTTACAGCAGATGCCATTCTCGGGGCATTGAATAAGGCGTATTCGCAGAACTACGTATACCTCATTAAAAAACCGACGGATGAGTACCAGGTAATACTGGAAGTCAAAGACAAGGAACGTACTAAAGCGGATGATCTTGAAAAACTCTACGTTAAGTCGAGCACGGGCCAGCTGGTTCCGCTCAGCACTGTCGCACGCTGGAGTGAAGTGCTTGGGCCGGAATCGGTGAACCACATCAACCAGTTTCCCTCGGTCACGATTTTTTTCAGCCTTGCGCCCGGTGTGGTGATCGGCGACGCGACAAAATTTGTTGAGAAGACTGCGGCAGAAACACTGCCCCCATCCATTCAAGGCAAGTTACAGGGTGAGGCG
>JBDSIH010000245.1:0-3703 GCA_039918055.1 Chthoniobacterales bacterium | reverse complement strand
GATGAGATCGATATTCTTCTGGGTATTGCGGACAATTAAGCGACCCGTAGTGGCAATAAAATAGGCGCTCGCCTCGGGAGGGAAATCAACTCCCTGCGACTTGAGATAATCCATAACATTCGACCGTGCACCCGTTGCGGGAGCATCTGCGACACCGCCTGCTGCAGGTGCAGGAGCGGATGCGGCAGGTATATTGGAAATAAAGCCAGGAGGAACCTGGAATACAGCCGTGATAATGACATCTGTATTTTCAGACTGGGGCACCATGTCAACCGCATAGGGGGCTACCTTAATTTTTAGATTCGCATTACTGGCGATGTAACCCAACGCTTCGCGTAAGGGAATGTCTGTAAGGGAAAGAGTAATCCGGACAGTGGAATCCGCAGCCTGAGCGCTGGGGTCAAGTTTTAGGAAGATATTTACGCCCTTTTTGTTGGGATCTGTCTCGCTTGTATCAAGCGCCGCTGCACGCATTTTGATGAAATCGATAGCTTCCTTTACAGTAGCTTCACGAAAATCGATGCGCGGGATAATAATGCTGTCGAGCTTGCGTTGAATAGACGCAGTGCCTCCACTTTTGATTTGTGGCTGCTCGATGATGGTGGACTGCTTAAGGTCATAGCGCGTTACCGGCAGCTCCCATGCGCGATCGATTTTTTCCATCAGGCTGCCTCGGGTTTCATTGTAAGCTTCAGCATCATAGCGCATGCGCGCTACATTGACTTGCTCCATCCCGCGTCGTGCAGCGATGTTATAAGAATCAATGTTCAGAACCTGTTCATATTTTTTAAAGGCCTGATCAAAACGTGCGGATTGGTAGAGTCCATCTGCTTCGGTAAGCAGTTGCTTCACTTCTTCCACCTTGCCGACAAAAGTAGGAGTCAGTGTTTTGTTATAATAACCCTGTTTTTTGAGCTGACTTTGAAGTGCAAGCGCGGGCTTGTAATTCGGATCATATTTTTCCTCCAGAATGACTTCCACAGTGGATTGAGCATCCTGGAAACGGCCTTCTGAAATACGCTGTTCAGTGAGACTGACATCGGCACGTCTAAAGCCGTCCATAGCCTGGTTACGAAGATCAGCGACCGCAGGTGCATTTGGAAGGGAATCCACAGCGGCTTTAAACTGTGCGAAGGCGGATTCGTAATCCCGATCCATCATGGACTGGGTGCCTTTATTGACCATTTGCTGGGCATAATCCTGAGCAACGGCCTGACGTTGAGCGATTTCCTTTTCCGCAATACCTTGAACACCTGACTGTTGAGTCAGGCCTGCTTGAGGAAATAGTGCCAGCAATAAACTGGCTAAAAGAGGGGTCAAATAAAGCTTCATGCGCTAAGAGCTAAAATTTTTTGTCGTGGGGGAAATCGCCTATAATCAAGGGATGAAAAGAACTCCCTAATGCGGCTGCAATAGGGGGACTGTATGGTTATCTCCGGTTTGTGTATTTTGTATTACTGCTTGATTATCATTAACGTCAATCAGTTTATAGTGGACATTATTTTCGGAGGGAAGGGCAAAAGTGTCTCCTTTTTTGACTTCAAACTCAGAATTGTCCAAAAGGTAGATAAGTTTTGCCTTAGAAGTGGGCGAATCCACGACTTTTCCGTTAATCAGAATCACTTTTTCCTTATTTTCTGTATTTTCGATGGTTAGCTCGGATTCATCTATCGGAATACCCTCTTTCTCAAACTTATTGGTGCGGTAGGAGAGCAGTACAAATGGAGTGCCCTCGATTTTTTCTCCAAGTTTCAAGAACTGCGTTGGTCCGCGGCGATCTATCGTATTGATAGTGAAGGTCTGTCCGTCGTCGGGCGTGCCATTGAATTTCAGACGGAAGGGGATGCGAATATATTGAGTAAGGCGGAGTTTTGTGCGAAATGGCGGCATGGATTTTACGTCGGTGGGATCCGTTTGAGCCGTAAATTCCTCTAATACGCTAAATCCGTCGTTATCCGAATCCGTATTCAGCAAATTCTTATCAGAATAATCGAGGTTGTATTTGATGATCCAGGCATTGGGGATCGGGGGAAATAGCATTTGGGTGCCATCAAGGAGAGGGATGAGCTGTTCTCCACGCAGCACATAAGGCTGGGAGGAAAACAGAAAGCCCTCGTGGGAACTCCAAACCGAAGGGGTTTTCGCATTTGCTATGCTTTGCGTGATCTGGTCTTTCGGTAAGATAGGAGGCGTATTATCTTTTGGTTGAGAGGCGTTGTGATGCGTGAATACCTCAAGAAATGCTTGAGAATCCAGATACAGGAATACCGCACTCCCCAGTAATCCCAGGGCGATTACTCCGAGAAGGACTTTTTCCAGATGTTTTTTGATCCACTCCATTTTTTGAACCTACTTGATTTCTGGCACCTCAAAATTTACCTGATCAATGCGAAGCGCCACGGTGAGGGTTTCCTGACCGACTACGACCCGAATGCTTGGCGGCGGCGGGGTATCATTATTAATCAGCACCTGCGAGCTATTTTCAGCGGATGGTGTTCCGAGTCCGGATATGCCGGTTGCTACATGAGATTCAGCAGAGGTAGTTTGGGCGCTGCGGGCTGGTCCGGCAGCAGGTATAATGGGTGTGGGCGCAGCTTCCGGACGATCATCTTTTCTCGAAGGCCCCATAGGCTTTGAATTTAAAATGGTCAGACTTCTGATAATGAAAAACTGATTCATATCCAGAATGCTGTTAAATACCTGGCGAAATTTCCCCTGGTCAGAAATGAAGACAACATCAAAGGGCGAAAGGGATACCACGACATTCTGAGGTGCTTCAACAGGAGTGATGGCTTCCGATGGAAGTTCTTTTCGACCTACGGTAACAATTTCGTGAACTCTAAGATCGATCAGTTTGTTTACGACTATCGTGATCGATTCAAGCTGGCGCCCAAGGGCTGGTGCCGCATGTGTTTGAGGAAGGTTGTCCTTATAGCGATCAAATCCCATGTAAAAAGTGGCTGGAAGGCGAACGCTTTGTTCCGATGCTCTTTTTTCGACTTCAGAAACGATTTTTCTTAGACGATCCTGAAAAGCCTGTGGAGTGATTTCCTTTAGGGGGATTTCTTTATTTTTGAGGTCCTGAGCGAGAGCCATGATCTCGTTTTTATACTGACCCTGCAAACCCTGTATTAGCTTTAAATTTTTATCATCAGGAAATGGTTTGAGCGTCTGTAATGTATGAAGCCGACGTATGGCATTCTGGTATTCCTCCATTACAACATCAAAGTTGCTTTTGGACTGATAAAGGAAATACCCAAGGCCCCCAATGCCAATCACAACGATGACAATATAGGAAATGAGAAATCGATTTTGTTGAAATCCTTTTTTCATGGGAGCTCAATCGGATGTTTAAGGGGGAGGGTAATCGTATACCCATAGGCCCAAGTCAGGTTGTCAGGAGTGCTGCGCCGGGATATAAGTTTATTCTTCGCTTTTATATCGATGGCAAACTGGTCGGACTTAATCAGGTTGTTAAAGAAGTCATCAATGACTTCCGCTTCCTTTGGGTTATCAAGATAAAGTCCCTGGATTTCAATGCTATCGATCTGGCGCTTAGGAGGTGCAGTATTTCCCTCTACTTGTCCGGGGGTCGGAGGTTCTGCGACCCGCATTGGTGTGGGGGGCGCTTTCTGACCGGGAGTATATCCCTGCAGCAGGTCCATTGGCGCTCCGTTGGACATGGGGGTGAGATGGGTAATCC
>JBDSIH010000244.1:0-10714 GCA_039918055.1 Chthoniobacterales bacterium | reverse complement strand
GCCCCGTTACTATTACATCCCCTCCGCTCCCGGCCAGCTTACCAGCATGCTTGATGCCGCGAATGACATGATGCGACGAATGCAGAAAATGATGTCCGAAGTGGAGAAAATGGACCTTGGAAAAATGGGCGGTGAAATTAATTCCGTTCTCGAAAATGTCAATAAGGCCATCGTAGATATCAATCCTCAACAATTGGGCGATGACGCCCATGCGTTGCTGAGCTCCATGCAGACATCCAGCGAGCATCTGCAGATCATCTTAAAGAACATCGAGCCTGCCAGTAAGCTTAATGCCGATCAGGTAAAGTCGATCGTTTCGAATGTTAAGACGATGACGGATAACCTGCGCACGTTGTCTGAAAACGTGAAGCAGAACCCATCCAGCCTGATCTTCAGCCGCCCTCCTCCGAAATCAAAAGTATTTGATCCGCGCGCGAAACACGCCCAATGAGAATCGCTAGAATAATCGGTATCGCCGCTTTGCTTTGCATACAGGGCTGCTCGTTCTTTTATACGCAGCCAAAGCAGAACTACTTCAGCCTGGTTGCGCCAAGGAATTCGCAGGCATCGCCTTCACCAAATGGCGCAGCGCTAAGTATCGATTCGATTCAGATCAATCCCGTTTACGAAAATCAGGGATTTACCTACCGCCTCGAAGGCGGCCGCACGCAGTTAGATTATTATCATCTTTTTCAGACCGCGCCGGAGGCGAACATCACCGAACAGCTCAAAATCTGGCTTCGCAAAGGTGGGCATTTCCGCAGTGTCTCCGGTTACAATCAATCGCAGACGTCTGACTATATTCTTAGTGGCACTATCGAGACGCTCTATGGAGATTACTCCCTGCCAGGCAAGCCGGTCGCGGTCATCTCGATGCGCGTTTATGTCCGCAAAAATAATGATACCTCGTCTGCCGAGCGGACGTTGATGGGATATTATGAAAAACGCATCCCTGTTTCGAATAATTCTCCAGAAGGCCTCGTCTCCGCATGGGATAAAGGGCTAGCTTCCATTTTTGGAGAAATTGAAAATGCCGTTACTTCGACAATTCATTAACCTCTGCGAGAGTTGCTTATGAACAAAAAGAATTTAACCGCTACGGCGATCCTGCTGCTATCGGGCTTTGCTTACGCCGCCGATCCCACCCCCTCTCCTCAGGCCGAAAGCTGGCCGCCTCCCCTTCGCGGTGCGAATGCCAATGGTACCGTCACGCTGACTACGGATGAATTCCTGAAAGTGCCTCTGGATCTTCAGAATCTCCGCACAAGCGGGCGGGCCGTACCTTTTACCGTAGCAAAAGTCGCCCCTACCGTGGATGTGGCTCTTCATAATAATCTCCCAAACCGCTCCGCAAACGGCACAGGCTGGTCGGCCTGGGGCGATATCGCCGTCGCCAGCGATGGCAAAGTCTATGTCGGAACCGGCAATCACGGCTCCAACGAAAAAATGCCGATTGATGGCGGAGGCTATACGTTTCTGTATTGCTGGGACCCGGCAACCAAGACCCTGAAACAAGTTGCGGATACCAATAAAATTCTAGGCGTCCATCCCGAAGATCCCAAATGGTCCAAAATGCACGCGCGCATTCTGGAAGGTCAGGATAAGAAAATTTACTTCACACTCACCCTCAATGATGGCGGCCTTTCGTATAAGACGAAATGGACCCCGCACGTCTCCGGCGGACAACTTTTCCAATACGATCCGCAAACCGGAGAAACAAAAATCGTGGCGACTTTCCCGGGCGAAGTGACTCCAACCACATTGATGGATACCAAACGGAATATTTTTTACGCGAATCTCGAGGGGAAAACCAAGCACAGCGATATCGCTCTTACCGCATTGGATTTAAGCACGGGAAAATTGATTTACGAAAGCGGACACGATGATGTCATTTCCAGCCGGAATTTCGCCCTCGCGCGTGATGGAAAAATCTATTTCAACGGCAGGGCCGGTTACTGGAAATACGATCCCGATACGAAAACGATTGCATCCATGAATTTGCAGATTCCCGTCGCCCCGGGCTTCGGCAAACTCATTGAAGGCAGCATCCTGAATCTCTCCGCACTGGTGAGCGAACTACAATCGCCGAAAAGCGCATTGACCACTTATCTGCGCAGCCAGTTAACACCCGCGACACTCGCCCTGGTTAATGCTTATGATAGTACACAGCCTATCGATTCTGTTTCTTCAAAAGCGCTTGCCACGGCGCTTCAGACCGATTTGAGCGTGGCACTGCAGAGCCCGGCTTTTTACACCGAAGATCGCTTCCCGGCCAATTCATTGACTCCGCAATTACAGGCTCTGCTCAAACAAAAAGATAAGCAGGATACAGACGGTCTGAACCGCATGCTGCTCGCGGCCGCGCTCCCCAATTTAATTGCTACCGATATGAGCCAGTGGATGCGCTCCTCCACGCCCGAAACGGCCAATGGCTATATTTACGGTACCACGACGAGTGGCGGCCAGCTCTTCCGCTATTCGCCATCGAAAAATGAAGTCACCATTCTTGGCAAAAATTTTGCGGAAGGCGATTACACGCCCGTCACGATTCTTTCCCCGGATGAAAAATTCCTCTATTTTGTGCCCGGCGGCCATGGACCTGGAATTGATGTCGATACCCCGCTCGTCCAATACAATATCGCCACCGGAGAGCGTAAAGTCATCGCCTTCCTGAAAACTTCGATCGCCAAGGCCACAAATTACGCGCCAAGCGGAACATTTGGCGCAAAAATCAGCGCGGATGGATCGACGATTTTCATCAATTCCAATGGCTCTCTTGAGGAAGAGGCCAATCCTCCGAAGAGCTCCCCCGGATTTGGTCTTACAGGGATTGAGGCCGTGCATATTCCCGCTTCCGAAAGGTAAGCGGACTTAAAGTGGCTGCCTTGCATGGATTCGAACCATGACAAAGTGATCCAGAATCACTTGTGCTACCGTTACACTACAAGGCAAGAAAGGTTGAAAAGGTATTCCCGGTGGCGGGGGCTTCGCAATGAAATTATTTACCGATTTGCGTTAATGCATCCAATACGGCCTGTGCCGTCCGCTCGTGGTTCAGCGCGGTGGAGTCAATGCGGATGTCGCAAAGCGCCTCGTAAATCGAATTTCGGAACGCCAGAAGGTTATCAAACGTCTCCCGGGGATTTTCCGTCAAAAGGAGGGGACGGCGGTTATTCCGGGAAACCCGCTCAAAAAGAGCATCCGCAGAGGCATCCAACCAGACAACCGTGCCGATTTGCTTGAGAAGAGGCCGATTTTCCTCCCGAAGCGCTAGTCCGCCGCCCGTAGCCAGAACGATGCCAGAGGCATCTTTAAGCGAATGGAGGACCTCCGTTTCAAGGCTTCGAAAATGCTCCTCGTCATGCTTACTGAAAATCTCGGTAATGGGCATTCCTGTCTTTTCGACAACCAGATCATCCGTATCCGTAAATTTAAATCCGGTCAGGCTGGCGAGACGGCGTCCGATGGACGACTTACCGCTCCCCATAAAGCCGATGAGAATAATATTGGATGCCACGCTCTAGACGGGAGTGACATTCCGTGCCCGGGTGCCTTTATCATCCTGATAAAGTTCATATTCGACCTGATCGCCCTCCTGGAGAGTGCGAAACCCATCTGCTTTGATTGCAGAAAAGTGAACAAATATGTCACCATTCACCTCTGGATCCGTAATGAATCCGAAGCCTTTTTTCTCGTTAAACCATTTTACTATACCTTTAGCCATGTTACTTCTTTCAACAATTGCGTCTGAATTCACCTCTATCACACCTCGGTGCTTACAAGGATTAAATATTGCGTCAACAGGTTTATGGTTACGGAATGCTCAATAATTTGCTAACTAACACTATGAAAAGAGCTTCTACACTGGTCGGCGTGGTTATGGGGAGTAAGTCGGATTGGGAAACTATGAAGGAAACTTCGCTGCTCCTTGAGCGTTTCGGAATCGCCCATGAATGCAAGGTGACCTCCGCCCACCGCACCCCGAAGCTCATGACTGAATATGCAAAAACCGCCGCAGACCGTGGGATTCGCGTCATTATAGCAGGAGCTGGCGGAAGCGCCCATCTGCCGGGAATGATCGCAGCAACCACCACAGTGCCCGTTCTTGGGGTGCCTGTGGAGAGCCGCACGCTTCGCGGCCTGGATTCCCTGCTCTCGATCGTGCAGATGCCCGCAGGCGTACCTGTGGCAACATTTGCTATCGGAATTGCAGGAGCAAAGAACGCCGCCATTTTTGCAGCGGAGATTCTTGCCCATGAATACCCCCTGGTTGCCCGTGCGCTGGCAAAATTCCGCGCCAGTCAGACAAAGGAAGCCGCCGCATCCCGGTTAAAGCCACGCAAAGGCTAAATGAGAACCGAAACGCTCGCTGCCGATTCTCCCTCCCATCTTCACCACGCCATCGAAGTCGCGGCAAACCTCCTGCGCGAAGGGCAGGCTATAGCACTACCTACCGAAACCGTTTACGGCCTTGCTGCGGATGCACTGGACGCGGCGGCAGTCGTACGAATTTTTGAAGCCAAGGAACGCCCCCTTTCCGATCCGCTGATTGTCCATCTTCCCTCACGGGACTGGATAGATCAGGTCGTAAAAATTCCCAAAGAGGCGCGCGAAATGACCTCTCTCTTAATGGAAAAATTCTGGCCGGGTCCATTGACGCTTGTGCTACCGCGACGGGATAAAATTCCGGATCTCGTGACGGCGGGACAAAGCACCGTTGCCGTGCGCATGAGTCAGCACCCGGTTTTTCGCTCCATCGGCAAAGCCTTTGGAAAACCACTGGCCGCACCCAGCGCAAACCGCTTTGGAAAAATCAGCCCTACCACGGCAGACCATGTCGCCGCCGAATTACAGGGCCGGATTCCCCTGATTGTGGATGGCGGCCCGTGCACGCACGGAATCGAATCGACCATTGTGGCGATTCATGAAGATACGATGAGCATCCTTCGCCACGGGCCGATCACTGAGGAACAGCTTTCCGAATTTGGAAGGATAACCCGTAATAAAGGCAGAATTGTCGCCCCGGGCAGCATGAAGAGCCATTATGCCCCCACAAAACCGCTCTCCCTGCTCGACGACGAGATCGAAGCGACAAGCCCACTCCTCCGCTGCGGGCTGATCTCCTGGAAAAAGAACGGCTACCAATACAAAAAGACCATAAAATTAAGCGAACAGCTTGACCTCCACGAAGCAGCGGCGAATCTCTACGCCGCGATGCGTGAAATGGATGAATCAGATGTGGAGATGATTATTGTGGAACCCGTGCCGGAGACCGGTATCGGCAAAGCGATCATGGATCGTCTGCGAAAGGCCGCAGCCCGTGAGTAAACATAAACTCAATACGCGGGCCGCCGGGTTGGTGGCCGTTGCCGTCATGCTCAGCCGCGTACTGGGACTGGTGCGCGACTCCGTATTTGCCTATCTGTTTGGCGCGGGCCGCCTCATGGATGTGTTTAACATGGCATTCCGCCTGCCAAACCTGCTGCGCGATCTTTTTGCCGAAGGCGCGCTTTCGACCGCATTCATCACGGTATTTTCGAAAAAAATCGAGTCAGATGGCGATGACTCCGCATGGGCGCTTGCCTCAAAAATAACAACGCTCGCCCTGGTCTTCATGAGCGCGATCACGCTTCTCGGTATTGTAATGGCAAGCTCGCTGGTATCGATTATGGCCCCGGGTTTTGATGCGGAAAAAGCGCAGCTCACCGTGCACCTCACGCAGATCATGTTCCCGTTCATTCTTCTGGTCTCGCTTGCTGCGCTGACCATGGGCATGCTCAATGCGCGGAATGTCTTTGGGATTCCCGCTCTGGCATCGAGTTTTTTTAATCTCGGCTCCATTGTTGGAGGCGTATTTTTCGGCTGGTTGTATGATCCGTCATTCGGACCAAAGGCATTGACGGGTCTTGCGATCGGAACCTTGATCGGCGGATTTTTACAATTGATTGTTCAGCTTCCAAGTCTGCGTCGGGTTGGGTTCCGATTTAATCCAGACTTCCGCTGGAGGGATAGCGGCGTAAAGCAGGTGCTCATCCTTATGATTCCCTCAGTCATCGCAGGAAGTGCGGTTCAGATTAATGTGGTGGTGAACTCCGGATTTGCATCCTGCCTTCAGGAAGGCGCAGTCACCTGGCTGCAAAATGCCTTTCGTCTGATGCAGCTCCCACTGGGAATATTCGGAGTCGCTATCGCCACGGTAACACTCCCCGTCGTCTCAAAGATCGCCGTGACCGGAGACAAAGTTCACTTCCGCGAGACACTTGCGAAAGCCATGCGCCTTGCCACCTTTCTCACTATTCCCTCCGCGATGGGGCTGCTATTTCTCTCGGAGCCGATCATCAGCCTTATATATGAACGCGGAAAATTCACCCATGATTCTTCTGTGCATACTGCCCAGGCACTCCAGTTTTATGCCATTGGGCTTATCGGCTACTCCTGCATTAAGGTCCTTTCGCCCGCTTTTTATGCCATCAATAAAAAATGGACACCCATGTTTGTGAGTTTTGGCTCCATTGGTATCAACATCATCCTCAGCTGGATTTTGATATTTAAATTGAATATGGGCCATCGCGGGCTTGCGCTATCAACTGCGATTTCTGCGACGCTGAATTTCGGAACACTCTATTTATTCATGCGCAGTGAAATGGGTTCCCTGGTAAGCGGAAAATTTGTCATGACTTTCCTGCGTTGCATCACCGCCAGTCTACTCATGGCGGCATGGTGCTGGGCGGTCATTCATTACGGCCATTACTGGGTCGGGAATCATTCATTCCTGATTCGCGCCCTGACGTTATTCATCACGATCGGCGTGGCGACCGTTCTTTATTTTGGAAGCTGCTGGGTACTTCGCGTGGAGGAAGTCCACGATGCGATCCAGATTTTCCGGCGCAAGCTGGTTCGCAGGTAATTCCGTGCGATCCTAGTTTCGATCCACGCTGAACTTGCCCGCTCCGATAAAGACCAGAGAAGCAAACAGGATTGCCAGCTCGATGGGTTGTCCCGACTTTAGAAGCTGCCCGTTATTCATGTGATAAAGTACCACCGAGGCAACGATCATATTGATCGTAAGCAGAATGGTTGCCGGGCGAAAAAGAAATCCCAATACGATCAGCGCTCCACCCAGGGTTTCTGTGATAGCGCACATAAATCCCCAGAACGTGGGTAGAAAATGGATTCCAAAATGCTGCATCCCTTCCCCGAGATGATTCCACTTATCAGCACCCCCGAGGATTTTCGGCCAGCCGTACATGATCATCAGCCCGCCAATTCCAATGCGCAGCAAAAGAAGACCGAAGTCACGATATTTACTCAGGTAGGTAAGAACCATGTCGTGGGTTTAGCGCAAGGGCATTTTCGAGGCGAGAAATTTTATACCTTATCGGATGACCAGCCAAAGCGATGCAAGAATACTGAATCCCAGCATGAGATAGTCAAAAGCGAGCTGTGGAATCTTACCGAGAAAATAACGAGCCAGGCCGATCCCGATCAAAACACAGGGAGCCATTGCAATATCAAATAACAGGCTCGAGCCATTGATAAGACCTCGATAGGCGCTAAACGGCACCTTTACGATATTCAGGATAAAGAAATACCATGCGCCTGTGCCGACGAATTCAAACTTCGGTAACCGACACGCCAGCAGATACACCGTCATTATAGGTCCCGCCGCATTGGCAAGCATTGTAGTAACTCCTGCCGCCCAACCCGTGGGCCATGCAACCGCCGGATGTGCAGCGGCGATTTTTTCAAGTTGTCCACTCGCTTTTTGAATAAGAAAAAGAACTGAAATAATCAGCGTGATCCAGCCGATAAATTTTCCGAAGGCCTCCGCTGGAATCAACGGCATTAGGAAAAACCCACAAACAATACCAATAAATGCAGGTGGTATTAAGCGCCATACATGGGAGATCACCGCATGTTTCCGATAAAGCAAAACTGCGAAAATATCCGCAAAAATCAGCATCGGAAGAATGACTCCCGTCGACTGCTTTGCGGGCAATATCGTCGCCATGAGAATAATGGCGAGGACGCCCATGCCGCTGAACCCCGCCTTTCCCATGCCCACACAAAGAGCCGCAGCTCCTGCAAGCATCCATTGGGCACTGCTCAGTTGAGATAATTCGGGCACTCCTTCTGATAGAATCTGTAATTAATTTTGCGAGGATTTTATATTTCCTTACAAAGTATGCTCCGGCTTGCTCAATAGGCTTGAAGGCGGTAGGGTCGCTCCCATGCGTGTTATTTATCTTTTACGCCCCTTGTTCCTCCTGCTGTTTATGACGGTGAGCGTAACGTATGCTCAGCAGAATTCCCCCCAGACCAGTCCAACACCCAATACCACTCTTCCTCCCAGACTCTGGCAGACCTCACTTTCCAATGGTGCAATGTATACCGTGCGACTGGATCTCATCTGTTCGATCTCCCTTCAAAAATACATTTCCCGCACCGCCGCAATTGAAGAAAATGGAAACATGATTCCTCTCATCGGCTCTGCATTCGGATCAAGTTCATTAAAGCCGCATTATCTTTACGCGGATGTCACGGAACTGACCATCGATACCATTGGAGGAAACTCTGCACGTTTTTATTCCGTCAGTCCACACGTGGGCACTCCCAATGATGTATCCATCACTCTCCTCGGAACGGATATTACCGACGAACTCAAGAAAAAGCAGGATCAGCTTCAGCAGTTGCAGCAATCCGTGGTCAATGTAACCAGTTCTGCCGATAGCCAGGGAAACCAGGCTGGAACCGTGATCAAAGATTACCCCTACACCACGCATGCCAAAAATGCGGAATTCAAGCTGACCAGCGACAGTGAAGTGCAGAAACTTTACCAGGCCGCACTCTCCGCATGGAGCGGCGTCATACCTCGCCGATAATCCTCGCTTATGAATGACTCCCTTCCTCCTATTCTCATCGGCGCTAATTCCACCGGAGAACAATGCACCCTGAGTTTTCACATGGCGAACCGGCATGGATTGATTGCCGGAGCGACGGGCACAGGCAAAACGGTGACACTTCAGGCCATCGCTGAGCAGTTTTCGCGTGCGGGAGTTCCCGTATTCACCGCGGATGTGAAAGGAGACCTTTCCGGTATGGCCAAGGCAGGTGTTCCCGGCACAAAGATCACCCAACGCGTAAAAGATCTACACCTAAGCGCCTATGCTCCGCGGGCCTGTCCCGTAGTTTTCTGGGATCTTGAAGGCAGGCGGGGACATCCCGTGCGTACCACTGTAAGTGAAATGGGCCCTATGTTGCTCGCCCGGCTTTTGGAGCTCAGTGACGCACAATCCGATCTTTTACATCTCATTTTCAAGATTGCGGATGATCAGCAAATGCTCCTGCTGGATTTAAAGGACCTCACCGCTTTCTGCGGATGGGCTGAAGAAAATGCCGCGGTACTGAAGAAGGACTATGGCAGTGTATCCTCATCAACCATTACTTCGCTTCAACGCAAACTGGTTGTTCTGGGCGATCGGGGCGGTAATACATTTTTCGGTGAGCCCGCACTGACGGTCGATGCCCTGCTACGCTACGATATGTCGGGAGCGGGTCTCATCCATATACTCGATGCCCACGCGTTAATGGAGAATCCGCGGCAATATTCCACCTTCATGCTGTGGCTGCTCTCGGAATTATTTGAAGACCTTCCCGAAGTAGGCGATCCCGAAAAGCCACGCATGGTATTTTTCTTCGACGAAGCGCATTTACTTTTTCAGGATGCCCCTCCCGCCCTCACCCAGAAGATCGAACAGGTTGTGCGCCTTATCCGCTCGAAAGGCATCGGCGTATATTTCATTACGCAGAATCCGCTCGATCTTCCGGACAATGTGCTCGGCCAGCTCGGAAACCGCGTCCAGCATGCGCTCCGCGCCTTCAGCCAGCGCGACCAGAAAGCCGTCAAGGCTGCCGCGCAGACTTTCCCCCTCAATCCCGGTCTCGATATCGAATCCATCATTACCACCCTGGGCGTGGGCGAAGCGCTCGTTTCCTGCCTCGATGAAAAAGGTATTCCCGTACCTACGCAAAAAATTCTCATCGCTCCTCCGGAATCATTCATTGGAGCGATATCGGACGAAGACCGCTCTGCACAGATGGCCCGTTCCCCTTATGCGGGAAAATACGACACCATCGTCGACCGCGAATCCGCCTACGAGCGTCTTCGCGCTCCCGCACCATCATCTGTCTCTCCGGCGGCTAACGAAGTTCCTGCACAAAGAAAAAGCGATACGCCACGCCCTCCGGCGGGACGTCGCAGCGACACACTCATGCAATCACTCGGTAAATCCATCGCACGCAGCATCGGGTCCAGTCTCGGACGGGAAGTGGTGCGCGGCTTACTGGGTTCGATTATGAAACGCAGTCGTTAGGAAATCTTTCGTGACCGTAGAAGCGAATATCCGCCGCCACGTCACCGCATTACTGCGCTGTGATCGTTGCCCGTTAATGCATAAACCGGTCGTTAGTGGACCTCCCATTGTTTCACGCATTATTCTGGTAGGCCAGGCCCCGGGCGATAAGGAACCCATCATGGGCCGCCCTTTTGCATGGACGGCTGGAAAGACTTTGTTTCGCTGGTTTAATGAAGGTCTCGGGTGGACAGAAGCCGAAACACGCGCGCGTATTTACTTTGCGGCTGTCTGCCGCTGCTTCCCGGGAAAAAATCCCACCGGCGGAGACCGCGTTCCCAATCCTCAGGAAATTAAAAACT